>NZ_JAXBLV010000229.1:0-34811 GCF_034097035.1 Gemmata algarum | reverse complement strand
CGAATGGCACTTCCGTGAGTCACTGTTTGTATCAATTACTCGGTGCCCTTATTGGCTAATAACTCGGCACGTCGTTCGGCGCGGGGTTTGGTCATCCACCAGTCGCTCTTGGGGCGCCGCTTGACTTGCCGCGGCTCGCACCGCCCCGGCCGACGACCGACGCGGCGCCCACCGACCGCATGCAACAACGCCGCGACCTTCTTGTCCCACACGGCACCGGCATTGGTGGACAGGGACTCGCGGAAAGCATTCAACAGGTCCCGGGCACCGGTCATGCTGATCTGACGCGGGCACCGGTTGGGTGCCCGGGCCGCCTGGGCGATCACGTGGCGCACCAGGTTGTACGCCAGCAGGTGGCACCAGATCTCCCGGCGCAGCATCTCGGGCGTCTTCCCGCGGAGCACATCCATGGCCAACGTCTGCTTGATGTCGCGGATCGAAAGCTCGACCCGCCACCGATGGTGGTACAACTCCGCGAGGTCTTCGCGCGTGTGCGCGGTGGGGTCCGTGAGCGTGGTCGCCACGACGACCCCGCGGGTCCGATACCCGGGTCGGTCCACCCGGAACCGGACCTCGCGGACCGTCCGCATTTTCGGGGTGGCGTGATACGCCGGCTTGTCCATCCAAGCCGGACGCGCGGGCCGGTTCCACGTCACCACGTGATCGTCCACGCCGGTGCCGAAGTCGTCGTGCCGGGATTGGTGCAACCGGATGGCGACATCGACCCCGCGGGCCTGCAACGCGGCCAGGAGCCAGTACGAACAATAGGCCCGGTCCGCGACGAACACGTCCCCGGGTTGGAACCGGTCGAGCAACTCGCGCAGCAGGGCCATCTCACCGGCCTCCTTGCCCTTCCCAGGTCCGATGGCGGCCCCGACCAAAGCCCCGGTCGCGAACCCCAGGAGCACGGCCACACGGATCAGAGGGAACCCCAGGCCGGGTTTCTGGTTCGTGTGCTGGGGGTATGTGGCCTGGTTCTCGGGGGTGTCGGGTCCGGACAGGGTCGTGCCGTCACCGAGCAACACCCGCCGCCCCTTCCACTGCCACTCCTTGGGGGCGTGCCGCTCGAGTTCGTCGCCCAGTTGGGTGGCCAATCGGGAGAGTAACGCGACCGGGAGCTTGGCCCGGGCTTTACAGTAGGCGCCCGTGCCCTCGGAACAGGGATCCAATCCGAGGGCGACGCGCAGAACCAGAGCCCGAGCCACCGCTGCGGCGCAGGACTTGGACGTGCTGAGGCACTGGGTGAGGAACGTCCAGAGGGTCAGGGCCGGGGTCCAGACGTGATGACCTTCGGTTGCGAAGTCGACGCCCAGGTCCGCGCCGGCGGCCTGGATCTGGTCGGCCGTGAGCAACGCACGCGCGGGCAGATCGGGAGCCTGTGCGAAGGTGCGGAGGATGGTTTGGAACGAGGGCGTGGGAGCGTGTAAATGAGACATCGAGGCCGACCTCGCCCGAACGACAGCGCGACCAGTCGGAGCGTGGAAGACCTCGATGTTAGTGTTACCGTAGCGGCGGAAGACCCGGTAGCCAAGGCGGCACAGCCGTCACAACACAACTATTCCGGATGCCTCGGGTGTCCCTGGTCGGCTATTGGACCGAACGCCCAAAAAACACCACGGTAGTGCCATTCGTCGGTGGGTTCATGTATCAGGTATCGATTCTCGGGGCGAGTAAGCGGCAGTTCGGAGTCTCGCGCCGGTTAACCCGCGGGTTGTCAGTTCTTCTGACACGACAGCGCCCTTGCGGGTTAACCGGCGCGAGAGCACGAGAGGTTCGAGGAGTGTTCATCTCGGACACCGAACCGGGTTCGAACGAACGGTCGCGTAACCACGCATGTCTGCGGCCACTTCTCACGGAACGCTATGTAGTGCTTACGCAGTTGGACCGGCACAGGATTTGCATATGGTGTGTGAGGAGCGTATCACGTGCAGCATGAGGTCGCCGTGTACCTATTGCGACGACTCGGCACCGGTACCATCGCAGCGGCCGTTCGGGCCGTCGTTGCACGACCCGAACTCGTGCTCGACACGCTTCATCAGCCAGATTCAATCTCTGCGTAGTTCTGGGGGTGTTCGCAACCGGCGTTGAAGAATTTCCACTTGGGCGGTCAGGCGCGAGGCCCGCGATCAGTTCTGCAACGATGCTGTTCTACTCTGCGATCAATTCCGGGGAGTTGTGCTTTCCGAGATACACCGTCCGGTGTTGTCCGCTCGCGGAAAACCGGACGTAGGCTTGATCGGAAGGCTTGTGATGGGCATAGACGGGAACGGATTTTTTCTGCGGCGGCATGGCTCACTCGGGATACGGCGAAGGACTACGCCACTTCCTGACTGATCCGGCCGCACTCCCGAACATCGAGAGGTAAGCTTAACTGCTTCGGCAGAAGGGTTTAGGACCAGTGCGCCCGCTCGGATTCGAACCGAGGACCAAGCGGTTAAAAGCCGCTTGCTCTACCAGCTGAGCTACAGGCGCGCGTCTAGCTGAGTAATTTCTATGTTAGGGAAGCCGGCAGCCGTTTCCAGGTACTTAGCCCCAACTTGCCATTTCTCTCTTCGATAGCTGAGAAATTAAGCATTTCGTTAGATGATTAGTAGCCATCGAGTGCCACTAATCGGTTGGTGAGCGCGTTCGCGCGAGGCATCCTGCCGTTGCGAAACCCGAGAGCGTGCCCGAGTCGGTGCTGCGGCAGGCAACCGTAGTGTTGCCTGCCGCAGCACCGGCGGGTACGGCCGATCGCGTGGGTCGGTCAATTCGGTCAGTCGATCGAGCAGGAGCGGCACGAGCGTCGATCACCTCTAACGGAAGGTCGGCCTGATCCCTGAACACCCGACTTTGCCGACCTCAACCGATACGTTGCCCTGGAAACTTAGGACTACCGGTCAAAAGTCGTCAGGCCAGCAAGCCATAAAGCCGCAAGGCTTTGCCCCTACTAAATTTGTGACTTTACGACTTTCGACGAGCGAGATTCTGACCGAAAGTCCTTACTGCCCGTATGGAAAGCCGCCTAACTTTCGTCGCCACGGCCTACGCCGACCACGCCCACGCAACTGGGTCGAGCCGGTAGTACGCAGCGATTAGCCGGTACAGTTCGGGGTACAGGTTTCGCAGGTCATGCGGGCGACAGAAAAACGCTTCCGTAAGGTCTGCGAAGAACTCCAGTTCGTCGTCCGCGGCGTGCGGGGTGAAGAACAGTTCGGCTTGGTTCGCCTTGACCGCGCGGCGGTGGTCCGCGAACGCGACGCTCATCACGTACTTCCAGCGCGCTTCGAGTTCGCGGTCCCCGAGCCGGGGCGCGCCCCCGCGAGCCCTTCGGCGAAATCGAGCTGGTGGGCGAACTCGTGCAGCACCACGTTGTACCCGCCCGCCGGGTCGCGCCCCTCGTGGAGCACCTCGTCCCACGCGAGCAATACCGTTCCGGTGTAAACGGCTTGACCGCTCGAAATGGTATCGGAGAGGAAGTCGTCCTCCCAATCGTCTTCGGGCCGCGGGGTGCGGAACGTGGTCGGGAACACCACCACCTCGCGAACGGAATCGAAATACCCGTCCTCGCGGCCGAGGAGCAGCAGCGCCGCTTGCGCCGCGATCGTGACCCGCATCTCCTCGTTGACGAACAGCCCGCCGCGGCCGAGCCACTCTTTTTCCGCGAGCAGCACCGTCGTCGCGTCGCGGAGCCGGGCGCGGAGCGGTTCCGGGAGCAGGGCGGCGTGCCCGACGTTCCGCTCGATGATGGCGGCGAAACGCACGGGGAAAGGTGCCGCGAGCAGCTTGCGCCGCCGGCGCCTGCGGAGCCAGGAGAAGATCATGCCGCCATTCTACGCGGGGCGCACGGGCGGGCGCCGCCCGCGGCGCCGGCGTCGGGCGCGCGAGTTGCTCCACGGCCCCGCGCCGCACCGCGTTGTCAGGAGACCGCCGCATGCCGTACCAGCCGATCGAGAACTACGGGGTGATCGGGAACATGCGCACCGCCGCGCTCGTCGGGCTCGACGGGTCGCTCGACTGGCTGTGCCTCCCGCGGTTCGACTCGCCGAGCGTGTTCGGCGCCCTCCTCGACGACCGCAAGGGGGGCTTCTTCCGCATCGCCCCGACCGCCGAGGGCGTGCGGCACAAGCAGTACTACTGGCCGGACACCAACGTGCTGGTGACCCGGTTCCTGCACCCGGACGGGGTCGCCGAGGTCGAGGACTACATGCCGGTCGGGCCGGGCGCGCCCCCCGCCGACCAGCTCGTGCGCCGGGCGCGGGTGGTGCGCGGCCGGCTCCCGTTCTCCCTGGAGTGCCGCCCCGCGTTCGATTACGCGCGGGCGCGGCACGAGACCCGGGTGAGCGAGCACGGGGCCCGGTTCGACGCCCCGGACCTGTCGCTCGGGCTGGCGTCCTCGGTCCCGCTCCGCCCCGACGGGGCCGGCGCGGTCGGCTCGTTCACGTTGGGCGAGGGCGAGAGCGCCACGTTCATCCTGCGGGTGCTCGACCGGGACGCCCCGCAGGGCCGGTGCCCGGGAACCGGCGAGGCCGAGGAGCGGTTTCGCGAGACGGTCGGGTTCTGGCAGCGGTGGCTGGCACAGTGCACATATCAGGGGCGCTGGCGCGAGGCGGTACACCGGTCGGCACTGGCGCTCAAGCTGCTCACCTACGAGCCCACCGGCGCCATCGTGGCGGCCCCCACCACCGGCATGCCCGAGGGCGTGGGCGGGACGCGCAACTGGGACTACCGGTACTGCTGGCTCCGGGACGCCGCGTTCACCGTGTACGCGTTCCTGCGGATCGGGTTCACCGGCGAGGCGGCCCGGTTCATGGACTGGCTGGCGGCCCGCTGGAAGGAGCACGAGTCGCACTGCGGCGCGCCGCTCCAACTGATGTACGCCGTGGACGGCCGGTCCGACCTGACCGAGTACGAGCTGCCGCACCTGGACGGGTACATGGGGTCCAAACCGGTGCGGGTCGGCAACGGCGCGCACGGGCAGTTGCAGCTCGACGTGTTCGGGGAGCTCATGGACGCGGTCTACCTGCACAACAAGTACGCCCGGCCCGTGAGCTACGACGCCTGGGTGTCGCTGCGCGGGCTGGTGGACTGGGTGGCGGACAACTGGGACCGGCCGGACGAGGGCGTGTGGGAGACGCGCGGGGCGCGCAAGGACCACGTGTACTCGCGGTTCATGTGCTGGGTGGCGCTGGACCGCGGGCTGCGGCTGGCCGACAAGCGGTCCCTCCCGGCGAACCGGGCGAAGTGGCTGGCGGCCCGCGACGCGGTGTACGAGCAGGTGATGGCGAAGGGGTGGAGCGAGCGGCGCCGGTCGTTCGTGCAGGCGTACGGGGCGGACAACCTGGACGCCTCCGTGCTGCTGATGCCGCTCACGTTCTTCATGGCCCCGGACGACCCGCGGATGCTGGCGACGGTGGACGCGATCCGGGCGCCGGTGGGGCGGGGCGGGCTGGCCGCGGACGGGCTCGTGTACCGCTACGACTACCGGGCCACGCACGACGGGCTGGACGGGGCCGAGGGGACGTTCAACATGTGCAGCTTCTGGCTGGTGGAAGCGCTCACCCGGGCCGGGCGCACGGACCCGGCCCGGCTGGCCGAGGCCCGGCTGCGGTTCGAGCAGATGTTAGGGTACGGGAGCCCGCTCGGTCTGTTCGCCGAACAGACCGGCACCAGCGGCGAGGCGCTGGGGAACTTCCCGCAGGGGTTCACCCACCTGGCCCTGATCTCGGCGGCGTTCAACCTGGACCGCGCGCTCGACGGCCGGTGAGCGGGCGGTGCGAACCGGCGCGGCCCGTCGGTTCGCACGAGCCGAATCGCCGCACGCCATGCGCCGGCCGGGGCCGTCACTTCTTGCCCCCGGCCGGCTGGCGGAACCCGCGCTCCTCGGCGTCGTTCGGGTCCGTGGAAACCGGGCCGTCCCGCCACAGCCACCGCATCATGTCCGGCAGGATCGCGCCCCCGAACTTCTGCCCGTGGCCGTTCATCCCCCACGCATAGTTCACGTCGTACCCCTTTTTCGTCAGGGCCTTCATCAGCCGCACGTTCTGGTAGAACCAGTCCATCTTCTCGTCGTACTTGCCGGCCCGGACGCCGCGGTTGTCATTGCGGCCGTCGCACAGGTACACGCGGAGCGGCTTCTTCTCCGCCTCTAGCACCTTGTCCGCGTAGGCGTGCCCGCCCCGCAGGTTGACGAAGCTGCCGACGTTGCTCAGCACCTTGCGGAACTGGTTCGGCCGCTCCCACGCCACCGTGAACGCGGCGATCGCGCCGGAACTGGACCCGCCGATCCCGCGCATCTCCGGGTCCTTCGAGATGTTGTAATCCTTGGCCAGCGCGGGCAGCAGTTCCTCGGTGACGACGCGGGCGTACTTGTCGTCGAGCGAGTTGTACTCGGTCGGCCGGTTGGTGCTCCGGTCGCCCCAGTCCCGCGGGGTCGGCTCGGGCTGGTCGGGCTTCCGGCCGGGGTTGATGAACACCCCGATCATGACCGGGATCTCGCGCCGGTAGATCAGGTTGTCCATCACGTTCTGGGCGCGCATGTCGCCCTTCTCGTCCTTGAACGCCTGCCCGTCCTGGAACACCATGAGCGCCGCGGGCACCTTCGGGTCGTACTGCGCGGGCACGTACACCCAGTACGTGTGCTGGGTGCCGGGGTAGACCTCACACGGGAGCGTGAACGGCCCCTTGATCTCGCCCTTCGGAACGCCGTCCTGCGGGAGCGAGTCGGGTCCCAGCCGGTACTGAGAGTCCGGGTTCGGGCGCGGCGCCGGGGGCTGCGCGGTCGCGCGCGTTAAGCTCAGCACCGCCGCCCCGGCGAGCCCGAGGCCGATGGCCCAGGTCAGCGCAGTTCTCATCCGTCAGCTCCGTGCGGCAAGGAAATCACAATTGTGTTCGCCCGGGTCCGCTGCCCCGGGCGAACACGAGTGAACCGCACCACGACACCGACCGCAAGCACTTTCCCGCGCCTCCGCTGCGGAACCTGTAGCGGATCGGGACAAACTGGGGTAGCAACCGCCCGCTGACGCGGGCCGTTCGTCGACTTGGAGTAGGGCTATTCAGCGAGGTGCGAGGTGGGGCTGAAATTCGCCGAGCACGGGCGCGCGATGTGTGCCGAGAGCAAGCCGACCGAGCCGGGCACATCACCCTCGACCGTGCCAAAGTGGGTTTCCAATGAGGGCGGCGATACCCGCGGCAGCCCCGAGTTCTTTTAACGGTCGAGACGAATGGGTCGGAGATGGCCGTTCCCCAGGGCTCCACCGGCCGACGAACTTACCAGCGCAAAAGAATTCTTGGTCCGACCGAAGAAGCAGTTATCGCGGAACCTGATTCCGTATCCTACGAGCCACTGCCGCGCCACGCCTGGACACCCGTAGCCTGGTCGTGAATCCAGTAACTCGTGCACACCCAAATTACCCGCCGGGACGGTTGACGCGGTTCAGAAACGCGAGGATCAGGGCCACCGCGCGGTACACCTCCGGCGGGATCTCCTGGTCCACCTTGAGCCGGCTCAGCACCTGAACCAGCGTCGGGTCCTCGCGCACGGGCACCGCGTTCTTGCGGGCCAGCGCCAAGATCTGCTCGGCGGTGCGTCCCTTTCCCTTCGCCACCACCTTCGGGGCGCGATCCTTGGCGGGGTCGTAGCTCAGCGCGACGGCGCGCTTCTGGTCCTGCTTCGCCATCTCACGCCCTCACATCGAGAAGGGAAGTCGAGGCCGGGCGCCCGGCGAGCATCGCGGACGAGCGCTCGCGGGTCTTCTTGGGCAGGTCGGCGGTCGCGCGCACGTCAAGCAACACTTCCGCGAAGCCGTCAGTACTTAGTTCGGTCCGCAACTCGGGCAGGGCCTCACGCACCCGGTCGCGGACCTCAGACCGATCGAGGTAAATCGCGGCCCGGAACTGACCGCCGCTCAACCCAGCGTCGATCCACGTTTCGCCCAGTTCACTGAGTGGCACGTGCATGAGCATCCGGAACCGCCCGGGACCGCTCTCGCTCTCGTTTTCGTCGCCGGATTGCCCCTCACGCTCGACCGCGAGGTGCAGCGTCCGCCACTGATCGCGATCCGGAAACGGCACCTGAAGGATGTACGGCGTTCCGGTCGCCTGCGCGAGCGTTTGCGTGGCCTGCTGTGCCTCGATACCCTCAAGGGCCGCCCGCGCGGCGGGGAACTGTACCGCCAGTCCGAATTCGCGGGTCGTCTGAATCAACCGCAGCAGATCGCCCTTCAAATCCCCACGGAGGTCGCCGCGCACCTCCGCCGCGGTTTGTCGCGGCAGCGCACCGGCGAGTTGAGGGTCTTCAGCGAGCCGAGCGAGTTTCGCCTCGAACTGGAGGCCGCCGTTTTCGACCAACTTTTGAAGGTCCCCGGCGCTCGGAACGCGCGGCTCGCTCGGAACCAGCGACCGGATCGTTTCGCGAACCGCTTCCGCGGCCTCTCGTACCGCGGCCGGCAACCGCGGGAGAGGCGTTTCGGTCACACCGCCCTTACTGTCCAGAACCGCTTTACCGCCCAGCGCGTCGAAAAGCTTCGCTTCCCCCCGAACGATAACCGCCGTACCCTCCACGAGTTGGGTCAGTTCGGCCTGGAGCGGCTTCAATGCCGCCGTCAGGTCGTTGGTCGGCGTCGCTTGCAACAGCGCGGTTGCCACCGCCACGGGCAGAACCGGTGTTTCAGCCGGGGGACGCAAAACGACGCCGGCAGGTGTCGGAACCACTTCGAGAACGGCCCGGCTCCCCGGGGCCAGGGGCAGAGGAGCCTGCGTCAACGGGTCGCGCGCGGTAGCCGTTTGCTCCTGACCCTCGATCCGCACCTGCACCCGACCGTCTGGGAGCGTGTCAAGAACCTCAACGACCTTCACTTGGGTGGAACCGGTCGGCACCGATTGCACTTCGGGCTTCGGCGCCCGCGGTGGGGTCGTGACTTCGAGAACGCTGCCGCCGGCATTCGGCACCCGCACGAACAGCACGGCACCGGTCTGGAGCCCGATCGGCGGACGGACGGTCAGCGACTGCCCGTTCACGTCCAGCGTCGCTTGGCGCGGGTCTACTTGGGTCACCACCGCCTGGAGCAGCGCGCCGAGCGGCACGGACGCGAGGTCCCCGGCCACCACGCGCACGCTCGCGGCGGTGCTCACTTGGGCCGTCGTGACGGACACGATATCAGCGGGGGTGACTTGCATAAGATTCACTTTACCCCATCTTGAATGCCCGGCGGACCTCCGCTGTCGCGCAATCGCCTGTCCTGCACTGCCCCTATTATCGATTCAAGTTCCGGCCGATTTTTTCCGATTTTACCGATATGAACACCAACCTTCCCGGTCTGAGCGTGCTGACGCAACTCCTGGACGCGTCCGGGTTGCGGCACCGCGTTATCGCACAGAACGTCGCGAACGTGAACACGCCCGGCTACAAGCGCCTCGAAGTGGCCTTCGAGGCCGACCTCGCCAAAGCGCTGGCCTCACCCACCGGCGGCACGCCGGTGAAGCCCCGCGTGGTCACCGGCGACGGCCCCGAGCGGGTCGACGGCAACAACGTGGACATCGACGCCGAGATGAACGCGCTGGCCAAGAACGCGCTGCTCTACCAAGCGGCCACCCAGATCATCGCGAGCCGCGTCGGGACCCTTCGGTCCGCGATCAGCGGCCGCTAGTTCCGAAGGGGGAGTGACCTGTGCCTTTTAACGATCTCTTCGCGGGCGCCGCGATCAGCGGCACCGGCATGTCGGCCGAGCGGCTGCGGATGGAGGTGATCGCGAACAACATCGCGAACGCCAACACCACCCGGTCGGCCAACGGCGGCCCGTACCGCCGTCAAGATGTCGTGTTCGAAGAGGTGCTCGGGGCCGCGGCCGGGCCGTTCGGCGGCCCGGACCTGCGCGGCGTTGTGGCGGTCGAGCGGGTGGAGGACCCGACCGAACTGCCCCGCGTGTACCAGCCGGGACACCCGGACGCGGACGCCGAGGGCTTCGTTCGGATGCCCAACGTGCAGTTGCCCATTGAGATGGTGAACCTGCTGACCGCCACCCGCGCGTACGAGGCCAACTTGCGGGCCGCACAGACCTTCCGCCAGATGAACGAGCAGGCGCTGGTCCTGCTCCGCAGCTAACACACGAGGGACCCGTCATGCCCGTGGATTCGATCGCGACCGTCGCGCCGCTGTCCCGGCTCCAACCGCTGGTGGCGCCACAGGCCCCCGCCGACCCCGCGCCGGGTGGCGCCCCGTTCGCCGGCGTGCTGAACAGCGTGCTGAACGGCAACATTGAGGCCAACCGCGGCGCCGACGCGGCGGTTCAGGCGCTCGCAACCGGGGAAGCGCAGGACCTCCACACGGTCAGCCTCGCGGTGGCGCAAGCCGACCTCTCGTTCCGACTCATCCTCGAGTTGCGAAACCGGCTGACCGACGCGTTCCAAGAAGTGACCCGCATGCAGGTGTGATCCCCGGGCCGCACGACGCGGCCCGCGCTCGGCACACCGCTCCTTCTTTGTCAGACACGATCGGGTGACGCATGGACGTGTTCAACCGCCTCCTCGAACAAGCCCGCGCCTACTGGGCCGGTCTCAGTGCCGGCCGCCGCGTCGGCGTGGCCCTGAGCTTCCTCGGCGCGCTGCTCGCGCTCGGGGCAGTGGTGTACCTCTCGCCCGGGTCGCGGTACACGCCGCTCGGCGCCGGGCCGCTCCCGCCCGAGGACGTGTCCGCAATGCGCACCCGCCTGAGCGGGGACGGGATCCCGTTCCGGCTCGGCAGCGGGGGCACCGTGATCGAGGTGCCGGACGAGCGGTACGCCGAAGCGGTGGTGTCGCTGGCGGGGGCCGGGATCCCGGCCCGCGGCGGCAAAGGGTTCGAGGTGTTCGACGAAACCTCGCTCATGACCACCCCGTTCGTCCAGAGCGTCAACTACCAGCGGGCGCTGCAAGCCGAACTGGCGCGTTCCATCATGCAAATGGAATCGGTGCAGTCGGCGCGGGTGATGATCGCCAAGCCCGAACCGTCCCCGTTTGTTCGGGACCAGAAAACCCCGACCGCCAGCGTGGTCATAAAATTGAAGCCGCGGATGACGATGAACCCGGCCACGGCCAGTGCGATTGTTTCGCTGGTCGCGCACAGTATTGAAGGATTGCGGCCCGAAAATGTCACCGTAATGGAGACCGGTGGGCGCCTGCTGTCCGATCCCAACGCGGCGGCGCGGAGCGGCCTTCCCACGCCACAACTTGAATACATAGAACGACTTGAAACGTATCTCTCGACCAAAGCCGAAGAGATGTTGAGCAAGACCCTCGGCCCCGGTCGGGCGGTAATCCGGGTTAGCGCAGATGTGAACTTCCAGAAAATCAAGGAACGTGTTAAAACCTACTCGCCCGACGGGCGTGTGGGGATCGCGGAGCGGACTGCAAACTCGACCAGCTCGGGAACCCGGGCGGGTGGGGTGACAGGGGCCACAGCGAACATCACCCGTACCGGTGGCACCACCGCTAACGCTGGCAGCGGCGGCGGAACGTCTAAAGAAGAGGTGATCCAGACCGACTATCTGGTCTCCGAAACGCTCCGTGACATTGAAGAGGGTAGCGGAGCGGTGACCCGCTTGAGCGTAGCGGCTCTCGTGGACCTGACCGCTGCCGACGGGCAAGCCGTGATCAGCCAAGCTGACGCGGAAGAAATTATTCGCCAAGCAGTCGGCTTCCGTCCGGGACGCGACAGTGTTACAATCGCTCGCGCTCCGTTGACCGGACCGAACGCCGGGGAGCCGGATGATACGCTCGTGCGGCTTCAGCGGATCCAAACGTATGTGAGTCTCGCGCGGAACTTGAGTGTGGCGTTCGCGGCCGTTCTGTCCTTCTTGGTGATCGGGTTGCTACTGCTCCGCCGCCGGCCGGTTGCCGAAGCCCAAGCGGCGACGGGGACCGAACCTGGGGCTGAGACGGCCGCTCCGACGGGTCCGGTTGCCCCGACCCCGCCGCCCACGACGGAAGAACGACGCAACGCTGAGTTGATCCGGTTCCAGACCATGGCCCGAAACGAGCCTGCCGCAGTTGTGCATGTGCTCAGTGTCATGCTTGGCGAGAAGTCAATCTGAAATGACTCAACGCACCCGCTCGACTTTTGCCCAACTGGTAGCCCGCATGGCTGAGTCTAACGGCGAAGATGCCGCCCTGATGTTGCTCCGAGTGCTGCCGGTGGACGTGGCCGAGAACGTCCTCTCGCAGCTCAGCCTGGAGTCGAGCATGCGCCTGCGCCGGCGCCTCCGCTTGGCCCCCGGCGAGCCGCCCCCCATTGCGGAACTGGACGACGCACTCGCCCAGTTCTTCGACCTGTTGCGGTTGATTCGGCGCCGGGCCGCAATGTCGCCCGATGAGATCGCGGCCGAACAGCCGCCCCCGGCCAACCCGATCGACGAGCTCAAGCTTATCCCCCCGGACCAACTCGCCCGCGCAATGGAGGGCGAGCAGGCCGGGGCGATTTCGCTGATCCTCAGCGCGCTGGACCCGGCCACCGTCGGTCAGATCATCCGCCGGCTCCCCGCGGAGCAGCGGGCGGAGATCGCCCTGCGCATCGCGAAGCCCGGAACCCGCAACCTCTCTCTGCTCCAACCGCTCGCGAAGGCGGTGGTCGAGAAAACGCGGAAGCTCCGAGACGTGCCCTCGGCACCGTCGCAAGAGGAACTGATCCAAAACCTTGCCGACATGCTCCGGTCGTTCCCGCGCAACGACCGCATGCCGGTGGTGCAAAAGCTCGAGCAGGCCGACCCCGAAATCGCCTCGCGTGTGGTCGAGAAGTTGTACCGCATGGAGGACTTGCTCCGGATCCCGGACCGGCAGATCCAGATGTTGCTGGGCAAACTGGACGTGAAAACCGTCGCGGTAGCCCTTAAGGGCGTGGTGCCGACGATCCGGCAGAAGGTAACGTCCAACATGTCGAGCCGGTCGAAGTCGGTGCTTGAGGAGGAGAGCGAGTTGCTCGGGTCGATCGCGGATTCGGTGGTGCGCGAAGCCCAGGGCACGGTCTTGGCCGCCGTTCGCAAGGGCGAAGAGGACGGCCAGATTACTATGGACTGACGGCATCCCCGGAGAAAAAGTACGCGCCGAAATGCCCCTCGGCGCGAATATGGCAAACAATCTTAAAATAGCAATAACGAATTAGCTCGCCACTTCTCACAAGAAATTGGTTTAAGTCCGATTTCTGAATCGGACTTCATCTCTGGTTCCCCTGCTCGCTAGCGCGTTCGACGTGCCCCCGTTAACAACTGTTGGCGTCACGAGAATTCAACACACGTAAGGTACAAGGTCTCGATCCGTATCCTGTTCTGCGCCCTCTTCTTACCGCCGTCACCAACTGTTGGCTCCGATGAGTTGTGCGAGTGCAACTCGAACGTCACACCAAAAATGGCGGCAAAAAGCTCTCGGTCCACGCAGCGCAGCAAGTGCATTCACTTACTAAACATGCCCCTGTGACCGGCGTCAGGTGTGTAGCTTTCAAGAATACGATGCACCCTCTTTAGTCAACGCATTTTTAGCATTTTCACGATCCCTTTCAGCCAAGCGATTTCGCACGAGGTGAGCCACCGAGAGCACTTTTGCCTTCGCAATAACTTTCCCGAACCGGCTCGAAACCCCACACGCCTGACTTTTTTTTCTCCAGAAATCCCTCCCGACTCCGCTCCCACCAAACGAACCTGATCCATTGTGAAATTGTTCGTTTCCACCACCCAGACTCTTGCGGACTCGGCCCCGAGTGGGTATTCGCACGCCGCGTGTCTGGTATCACCCAACCGCTCGTTGCGGGGTCGGAAGTGAGCGAGGGGAGTTTCATGCGGTCAACACCGGTCGCCCGCCAGGGGAACCAGCCCGGTTCGCACGAGTTCCGCGTCCGGTTTACGCGCCCCCTCCGCGGGGTCCGGATCGTCGACGCCCTCGAGCCGCCGACCGCGGTGCCCGCTCCGCCGCCCGCCCCCGCCGCCGTCAGTCCGCCGCCCGCCCCACCCGCGGCACCGGCACCGCCTCCGAGTGGTTTCGTACAGCCCGACATCTCAAAAGAGTTGCGCGAGGACCGCGAGCGCATCGAAGTTGTTTTGGGCGCAATGAAGGCCGCCGTCGACCGTGTCCGTACCGACCGGAACGACCGGCTGGTCGAGTGGCAGAAGGCCGCCGTCGAACTGGCGCTGACGATTGCGACCCGCTTGCTGCATGAACGCATCGAGTCGGACTCGTTCGCGATCGACACCAAAGTGAACGACATGATCGCCCAGCTCGGTGACGACGCGGCCGTCACCGTGCGACTGAACCCGGCCGATCTCGCACTGCTCAACGCCCGCCTCGGCGGGCGCCCTCTGGTCCCTTACCGCGGCGACCCGCGATTTGTTGCCGACCCGAACCTCGGGCGCGGCGACTGCCAAGTCGAAGGCCGCGAGTCTATGCTCCTGTCGGACGTGGTCCGCGAGCTGGATGAAATTCGTGACGAACTCTTACGGAGCCTGAAGAATGCTCGGTCTTGATATGTCGGCCATGAGCCGCAGCATCACTCAGACCCCGCTGTACCGCATGGGCGGGCGGCTCAAGAGCGTCACCGGGCGCATGACCTGCGCGATTCCGGCCGCCGTGGGCGACCACTGCGCGATCCTGCCGCGCGACGGCGAACCGGTGCTGGCCGAGGTGATCGGGTTCGAGAACGACCTCGCCTACCTGGTGCCGTTCGACGCCGCCGAGAACCTCCAGCCCGGGATGCCCGTGCTCCGAAAGGGCAAGGGCCTCATGGTGCCGACCGGCAGGAACCTGCTGGGCCGCGTGATCGACGGGCTGGGGCGCCCGCTCGACGGCAAGGGGCCGCTGGTCGACTGCCCGGTGAAGCCGGTCAACCGCCCGGCCCCGCCCGCGATGGAGCGGCAGCGGATCCGCGAACCGTTCGTGACCGGCATCCGTGCCATCGACAGCGTCCTGACGTGCGGCGCCGGCCAGCGGGTCGGCATCTTCGCCGGTTCGGGCGTCGGCAAAAGCACCCTGCTCGGCGAGGTGGCGAAGGGGTCGCAGGCGGACGTGAACGTGATCGCCCTGATCGGCGAGCGGGGCCGCGAGGTGGCGCCGTTCCTCGAAGACGTGCTCGGGCCGGAAGGCATGGCCCGCTCGGTGGTGATCGTCGCCACCTGCGAGCAGACCGCCCTCATGCGGGTGCGGGCGGCGCAGTCGGCCATCGCCATCGCCGATTACTTCCGCAGCGAGAGCCAAAACGTCCTGTTCGTCATCGACAGCCTCACCCGCCTGGCGATGGCGCAGCGCGAGCTGGGGCTGCTGTTGGGCGAACCGCCGAGCAGCCGCGGGTACACCCCGAGCGTGTTTCAGACGCTCGCCAACACCGTCGAACGGCTCGGCAACGCCGCCGTCGGCGGGATCACCGCGCTGCTCACGGTGCTGGTGGACGGCGGCGACATGGACGAGCCGATCGCGGACTACGTGCGCGGGCTGGTGGACGGCCACATCGTGCTGGACCGCAAGATCGCCGAGCGCGGGTTCTACCCGGCCATCGACGTGTCGCGGAGCATCAGCCGTGTGGCCACCGACGTGGTGGACCGCGAGTCCGCCAAAGCGGCCCGGAAGCTGCGGGCCATCATGGCGACGCACGCGGACATTCAGGACATGCTCCGCATCGGGGCTTACACCCGCGGGATGGACCCGCAAGTGGACAAGGCCCTCGAACTGATGCCGAAGGTCGAGAAGTTCCTGCGGCAGGACGTCGGCGAGCGGTCCTCGTTCGAGGACACGAAGGCCGGGTTGCTCCAGATCGCCGCCGCGTGGCCGTACTAAGGGCCTTGAGGTCGTGAGCACCAAGGCGCTTCAACTGACGACCGCGCGCCGTTCGGCCCCAAGACCTGGGCACCGTAACCTGTTGGCGGTAACCGACTGACGACCTGCGAACGCGGTCGTCAGACTTGAAGTTGACACACTCCCGCGGGTTCGCCATAACCCCGGCACCAACGGAGGTGCCCAACTGTGAAACGATTCGAGTTCCCCCTAGAACGGCTGCTCCGCGTTAAGCGCCAACTCGAGCGCATCGCCGAACTCGAACTCCAGCGCGCGCAAGAGGCGACCGAGCGCGCCCGGGCACATCTGCAATCCCTTCGCGACCAACTCGACAGCCTTTCGGATAAAATATCCGCGTCGGTGGGCCGGGTGATGGCGCCGCAGCAGTGGGCGGCGGCGTCCGGAATGGCGGAGCGGGTCGGCCGGTCCATCCAGGTGTCGGAACGCGAAGTGGTGGCGGCCGAGCAGCGGGTGCTGGCTGCGGCGCAGGAGCGCACCCAACTCGCGACCGAGGTGGAAGCGCTCTCGACGCTCCGCCGGCAACAAGCCGACAAGTGGCAGCAGGAAGTCCAGAAGCACGACCAGAACCGGCTCGACGAGATGGTTCAGCAGCGCTGGCAGGCGGCCCAAGGCGCGCCGGCCGTCGCGCTGTATGAGGCCGAGCACGCCGCTTGAACGTCCGGCCCGCGACCCGGCCGCAACAACTCCGGTTGTTCCAAGTTAGAGTTTCGAGTTCCGGGTGAAGCCAGCGACCGAGGGCCGCCCCGGCGGGACTCGCGCGTGCGGGCGCTCGCCTTGGACGCCGGAACTGAGAACCTCAAACGACTGAAACTCCAGCGCGGAGACCGTCCATGAAGAATCTGTTGTTCCTCGGGGCCGTCGCGCTCCTCCTGTTTTCGCTCTCGGCGGCGCTGTCGCTGTGGCTCAACCAAACGAAGAACCAAGCGGAGGCTGAGAAGGTCGAGAAGCAGCCCGCCGATGGCGGCAAGGCGATCAGCAAAGCCCCCACGCCCGGAAGCGAGGGGGGCAAGGAGCCCACGAAAGAGACAAAGGACCAGACGAAGGACAAAACGGGCGGCCCCCCGATCGTCTCCCCGAGCCTCGGCCCCACGGAGGCCAACTTGCTCGACGACAAGGCCCGGCTCGAGCGCAAGGCCCTTCAGATCACGATGGTTCTGGCGGACGTTCAGGCCCAGCGGGAGACCACCGACGAATTGCTCAAGCAGGTGACCGCCGCGCTGAAGACCCAGCCGAAGACGCAAGGGCCTGATGCGACCGAACAGAAGCTCCAAAAGGAACGCGAAGAGTCACTGAAGATCGAGCGCCAGAACCTCATCAAGCTGGCCGCGATCTACGACGCGATGACCCCGGAGGGAGCGGCGCCGAACATCAAGAGCATGGCCGAATCCGGGGCAGGCAAGCTCGAACAGGTCGCGCAGATCTTGGTGCTGATGAAGGAGCGCAACGCGGCCCGGCTGATGGAGGCGCTGAACGACCCCGCCCTGGTCGCGCAGTTGATGGACAAGATCCGCCAGCTCCGGGCGCAGAACACCACGGTCGCCCCGGCCCCGAGTGCCCCCCCGGCGTTCGGAACCGCCGCGGGAACCCCCAGTAACGTGCGGCCCGCGAGCGGGCCGTGACGCACACCTAACGAGAGGGCACGATGCCCGACGCCACCACGACCAAACCCGTCCGCATCCCCCCCGCCTTGATCGGCGCGGGGATTCTCATCGCCCTGCTGGGGTTCGGCCTTCCGTCGCTGATCTCGTCGCTCACGGTGCCGGCGGCCACGCCGGCTCCGCAAGCGGCAACCAGGGCTGACGGGTTGGCCCCTCGCGCGACCGCACCGCCTCCGGCCCAGAACACCCCGGGCGACATCGGGCTGGCGCTGGTGCGCCTGGTGGTCAGCTTGGCGGTCGTGTGCGGCGGGTGCGTTCTCGTGACCCGTTACCTAGGGAAAAAGAGCCCCGACGCGCCAGTGCCGTCGATGGTGGTGGTCGCTTCGCTGACCGTCGGTCGGTGCGCGGTCCACCTCGTTCGTGCCGGGGAGCGGCGCATGCTCCTCGGAACCGATGCGAGTGGAGTGAAAGCGTTAGTCGAGTTACCCGGCCCCGATCCCGACTCGACACCCGCGCCCACTCCGAACCCGTTCGCAACGAACGTACCGAACGCATACGCCGCGTGACGCGAACGGCTCCACACTATCCAGATGGCACGAGACACCCAACGCCTTTTCACCCAACAACCGGCGGGTGAAAGGGTGTTTTTCGTTTCGGCAACTACCGCCGTCATGCGGTTCTTCGATCGAATGCCAGCAGCTCTTCTGACGTTGGGCCGGGTCGGTGCGGGTTGACATGGAGTGGCACCGAGTTCGGCTATGCGGCAGGCGCGTTCGCGCGAGCCGCGCTCCTCACGCACCCGGCTTACGGGCCTTCGATGCCTCATCCTCGTAGGCTTTCACGATGCGTGTTACCAAGGGGTTCCGCACGATGTCAGCCTGTTCCAGGTGAACGACCGCCAGCCCTTCGACATCCTTCAGCCGCTGGACCGCGTCCGCGAGCCCGCTCCGGACCGTGCGCGGGAGGTCGATCTGGGTCATGTCGCCCGTCACGATGACACGTGAATTGGTGCCCATCCGGGTCAGGAACATTTTCATCTGCTCACAGGTCGCGTTCTGGCCTTCGTCCAGAATGATGCACGCGTGGCTCAGGGTGCGGCCACGCATGTACGCGAGCGGCAGGATCTCGATGACCTCGCTCTCCATGTACTTCTTGACGGTGTCGGGCTCCATCATGTCCGCCAGCGCGTCGTAGAGCGGGCGCAGGTACGGGCTGATCTTTGCGACCAGGTCCCCGGGCAGGTACCCGAGCCGCTCGCCGGCCTCGACCGCCGGGCGCACGAGTACGATCTTCTTGACCTTCTTGGTGTTGAGCAGCGACACCGCCCACGCGACCGCGAGGTACGTCTTCCCGCTCCCGGCCGGGCCGACGCAGATCACCGCGTCGTTGGACTGGAGCGCCTGAACGTACCGGCCCTGGCCGTCGGTCCGGGTGCGCAGGTTCCGCCCCACCTCGGTGGCCGCGAGCGGCGACGAACCGCGTGCCGTGCCGCCCTTAATGACTTCGATCACCCCGGTCACGTCGCGCTCTTCGAGCCGGCCCCGCTTGCGGACCACCTGCCGCACCTGCTGGAGCGCCCGCTCGAACTGCTCCGCGCCTTCGGACGATCCCTCGATCCGGAGTTCGGGGTTGCGGTACGTGGCCTTCACCCCGAAGGCGTCGCGCAGGGTGCGGAGGTACTGGTCGCGAGTGCCGAACAGCAGCACGGCCTCGTCGCGGTCCTCAATGACAACGGTGCGAGTCGTCGGTAGCAAATCGGGCATTTCGGGCCTCATCATTTCATCCGGCCGCACGATGGACACGGACAGGCCGAGCCAAGTTCGGGGCACTTGCGCGGTTAAGATCGGAAGCCCGTCAGCGCGTCCATCCGCCAAACCCGGCAAAAATCCGGCGACGCGGCGTTACGGGGCGGTCAATCCGAACCACAGGTACGCCACCGGCGCGGCGAACAGGACGGAATCCACCACATCCAGCACCCCGCCGAAACCGGGAATGCTCTTCGACGCATCCTTCGCGCCGCCCTCACGTTTGACAAGCGACTCCGCGAGGTCACCGAACACCCCGGCCAGTCCCACGACCAAGCCGAACGCCGCTGCCTCGGCGGCACCGTACTGGAACACCGGAGCCGTAAACGACAGCCCGACCGCGGCGGCGGCCCCGGTCAGCGCCCCGCCGACGAACCCCTCCCACGTCTTCTTCGGGCTGAGCACGGGCGTCATTTTGTGGCGCCCGAGGAAGGTGCCGGTGAAGAACGCCCCGATGTCGTTGCACTTCGGCACGAACACCACCAGCGCGAGCATTGCGGCGGACACATCCGCGTCCCGCGACAGCCACCGCACCTGCGCGAAGAAGCACGGCAGCAACCCGAGGTACGTGACCACAAACGCGGTCAGCGCGAGCCGATCGAGCGCGCCGCGTTCACCGGTGTACCGGTTCATTTCGAGCAGAAACGCCCCGATCAGCACCCCGCCGAGTACCAGCACCAGCATCGCCCACGGGGACGCCGGCACGGCACTGAATTGTAGGCGCAGCGCGGGGTACCAGTTGACCAATAGCGCCAGGATTACGCCAGTTGTGACGAGGGGCTCGGACGGCCGCTGGGCGGGCGGGAACAGCCGGACGAGTTCGCGCGGCGCGAGCACGCCCACCAACATCAGGAACGCGAACAGAAACGGGAACCACGCGAACCCGCTCTTGGCGAGCCACGAGTCCCCGAACAGCACACCCGCGGCCCCCAGCGCCAGAAGCGAACCCACCAACACTCGCGTTCGGATCATGCGTGCGGCCGTGGGTCAGGTGGAAGCGTCGGTGTTCAGCCCGCCGAACCGGCGCTCGCGGCGCGCGTAGTCGCGGAAGGCGGAGTGGAGCAGCGGTGCGTCGAACTCGGGCCAGAACTTCGGCGTCACCCAGAGTTCGGCGTAGGAGATCTGCCACAGCAGGTAGTTGCTGACCCGCATCTCGCCCGCCGTGCGGACGAGCAGGTCGGGGTCCGGCATCCCGCCCGTGTACAGCGCGCCGGAAATCGCCCGCTCGTCGATCTCTTCGGGCGCGAGTTCACCGGCCCGTACCCGCTGCGCGAGCGATTGAACGGCGTCCACGATCTCGCCCCGACTACCGTAATTAATGGCGAGACAGAGCGTCAGCCCGGTATTGTGCCGCGTCAGCCGGACGTTCTCATCGATCTCGGCGAGGACCTCGTCGGGGAGCCCCGCGCGCCGCCCGATCACCGCGAACCGGATGTTCTGCCGCTGAATCTTCTCGCGCTCGGCGAGGAGGTACTGTTTCAGCAGCGCCATCAGGAAATCGATTTCGGGCTTGGGCCGCTTCCAGTTCTCGGAGCTGAGGCAGTAGAGCGTGAGCTGTCCGATACCGAGCCGGCAGCACTCCTCCGTGATGAGGTCAACGGAGTGCGCCCCCTGGGCGTGCCCGTCGGCGCGCTCCTTGCCCTGGCGCTGCGCCCAGCGCCCGTTGCCGTCCATGATGATGGCGACGTGGCGCGGCAGCAGTTCGGGGGCCAAGCCGAGCGAGGCGGCGTAGGTGCGCGGGTCGTGAGCGGTTGAAGTCATAAGAGCACACCACAAAGTCCGGAACGAGCGCCCGCCGAACGCAGCGACCGGCTCGCTTCGGCGCTGTGGCCCTTTGTGCCTCCCTTGGTCACTACGCCTTTACACCATGATTGTCTGTTCGCGGTCCGGGCCGACGGACACGACCGACACCTTCAACCCCACCAGTTCCGCCACACGGTCGATGTACCGCCGGGCCGCCGCGGGCAGATCCGAGAGCGCCCGCGCCTTGGTGATGTCCTCGGACCAGCCCGGCACCGTCTCGTACACGGGCTTCACGCGCTCGAGCAGGTAGGCGTCGCTCGGGAAGTAGCCGATCCGTTCGCCGTCCAGTTCGTAGCCGGTGCAGATCTTCAGTTCCGGCAGCCCGCTCAGCACGTCGAGCAGCATGATGGTGATCTCGTCCGCGCCCGAAAGGGCCGCCGTGTGGCGCACGGCGACCGCGTCGAGCCACCC
The DNA here is from genome assembly GCF_034097035.1 of Gemmata algarum. Lineage (NCBI taxonomy): Bacteria > Pseudomonadati > Planctomycetota > Planctomycetia > Gemmatales > Gemmataceae > Gemmata > Gemmata algarum. The sequence goes on along the minus strand of NZ_JAXBLV010000229.1, from coordinate 13,411 downwards.
GACGCGCCGGGGGCGCCCGGTCACCGTGCCGTATTCGCGGCCGATCTTGCGGATGCGCTCACCCAAACCGTCCGGGCCGTCGTCGAGTTCGGTCGGGAACGGCCCCTGCCCCACGCGGCTCGTGTACGCCTTCACCACGCCGATGATGCGATGCACGAACTTGGCCGGCACGCCGGTGCCGCCCCAAATACCAGATGGCAGGCTGCTCGAACTGGTCACGAACGGGAACGTGCCGTGGTCCACGTCGAGCAAGCTGCCCTGCGCGGCCTCGAAGATGAACCGCTTGTTCGCCTTCAGGGCGTCGTGCAGGTAAAGGGCGGTATCGCGCACGAACGGCCGCAGCCGGTCCGCATAGGCCCCGTACTCCGCCGCGAGCTGATCGGCGTCGAACGCCTTCGCGCTGCTCGAAAGCGCGGCCAGAACTTTGTTCTTGTGCGGAACGATGAACTTCAGCCGCTCGCGCAGGTGCTCGGGCCGCAGCAACTCGCCGACCCGGATGGCGAACCGCCGCCCCACCTTATCCTGGTAGCACGGCCCGATGCCGCGCCCGGTGGTGCCGATTTTGCCTTCGGTGCCGCTTTCGAGGACCCGCTCCTCTTCCATGTGGTACGGGAAGATGACGTGCGCGTGGTCGCTCACGAACAGCTTGCCGGCGAGGTCGATCCCCCCCTTCGCGAGCGATTCCATTTCCTCAATGAACCGCGGCGGGTACACCACCACGCCGTTGCCGATCACGGACGTTACGTTCGGCCGAATGACACCGGTCGGTAATAGTGACAGCTTGAAGCTCTTGCCGTTGACGACGACGGTGTGCCCGGCGTTGGCGCCACCGTTGTACCGCACGACCAGATCGAACCCGTCGCCGAGCAGGTCAACGATCTTGCCCTTGGCCTCGTCACCCCACTGCAACCCAACCACGCACGTACCGGGCATTGTGTAAAACCGCCGCGTTGCGAACTCTGTGGTGTAAAGCAACCCGTCTCACGCTAGGCCACGCGGCGGCAGGCGTCAAGGGAGAGGGGGCGAGCACCCGGCAAAGCTTCGGAGCCGTTTCGCGCGTCACGCGGCGCCCGCCTCGAAATCACCCGTTCACGAGTCCCGTGAAGCGAGAAAGGCCCTCTGCGTTTGCGGCACCGTGGTCGGCGCCCCAATCGTCATCGTGGGCACTTCTCCACCGTAATTCCCATTCGCAGCACTTCGAGAAGTTCCCGCCGCACCCCAAACGACGGTTCATGAGGGTTTCGTCCGAAAAGCAATGCGGTCGTTGTCAGCAAGAGGCGATAGCAAACCTCTATGCAGAATAACGTTACGCTGCCTATCATCGACGGGCCGGGCGTGCTTACGGGGCGGCGCGGAACCTCGAAACGGTGTGACGGGGTGGTAGCGATGCCCCAGCGAACGACCAGCGAATTGGTAGTCGGACGCCAGCGATGGTCCACTCGGTCCCCCAGCGACTTTAACCGGTCCACGTTGTAACCCTCGTTACAGCGACAACAGCGGGTCCGATCCATTCATCGGCCGCGGTGTCGCACCGCCGCTACAAACCAGATGGCACCCGGCATCACCCCTTCAAGCCCGCACGCGCGGCCCACTCCTCGAACCGCGTCGGACCGAGGCGGGGGTTCGGCCCCGGGTTCAGCCCCCGCTCGTCCAGCGCCGCACCGAAGTAGCGGGCATGCGGGTCTGCGATCACGGAGCGCGGCTCCCCGCTCGCGGCCAGGAACTTGCCCACGAACGCCGCGATCGGAAGCGACTCCGGGCCAGCCAATTCGACCGTCCCGTTGACCGGCGCCCCGACCGCGATCGCGGCCAGCGCCGCGGCTACGTCCTCGGCCGCCAGCGGCTGCATCGGCGCCGTCGGTAGTCGAACCTCACCCGCTCCCGCGCCGGCGATCGCACCCAGGAACTCGAAGAACTGCGTCGCCCGGACGATCGTGTACGGCACCGCTCCCGCCTTGAGCAGGTTCTCCTGCACCACTTTCGCCCGCATGTACCCGCTGTCGGGCAGCCGGTCGGCCCCGACCACCGACAGGGCCACGTAGTGCCGCACGCCGGCCGCCGCCGCCGCGGCCAACAGGTTCCGCGTCGAGGCGTCAAAGAACGACATCACCGCGTCGTCCGCGAACGACGGCGAGTTCGACACGTCCACCACCACGTCCGCGCCCGCCAGGGTCGCTGCCACCCCCTCGCCGGTCAGCGCGTTCACGCCGGACGAGGGAGACGCCGGCACGGCCTCGTGCCCTGCCCCGCGGAGAAGCGGTATCAGTTTCTTCCCGATGAGCCCACTACCGCCAATTACGACCACTTTCATAACGATGCCCTCCTGTCGTTCGGTCGCTCCAAGGCCCGCTCGGCACGCCGGGTCGGTTCCCAGCACCCGGGCACGGCGTGCGATTCCGAACCACTCGGCATCAAGGACGGGCACGGTCCGCGGTCTGTGACAGCGGACCCGTTTTCGGAAAGCGGTCGGACGGTTGCAGCTCCCGCAGCCGGTTCGTTCGAGCCAGATCTAGGTCGCGTTACCGCCCGCAGGTACCATAAAGCTCTACCTTCCGATCTGGTTCCGAAAGGCGGTTCAACGTGCTTCGCGTTTGCCCACTGCTCGCGGTCGCGCTGGTCGTGGTTGTCGGCACCGTTCCGGCCCCCGCCGCGCCCCCGGACGGGCTGGCCGAGAAGATCGAAGCGATCACCGGCGCGCCGGATTACAAGCACGCCTCCTGGGGCGTCCTGGTCGTGGACGCCAAGACCGGGAGCACCGTTTACGCGCGCAACCCGGACGCAATGCTGGCCCCCGCCTCCGTGACAAAGCTCTTCACCTGTGCCGCCGCGCTGGTCACGCTGGGGCCGGACCACAAGCGGGAAACCGCCGTCTACCAGCGCGGCATCGTGCTCAAGGGCACGCTCCGCGGCGACCTCGTGCTCGTCGCGAGCGGCGACCTGATGCTCGGCGGGCGCACCAAGGACGGCAAAACCGTCTTCAAGGACAAAGACCACACCTACGCGAACGGCGGGTTCGGCGACTGCGAGGTCACCGACACCGACCCGCTCGCGGGCCTCAACGCCCTCGCCAAACAAATCAAGGATGCCGGCATCAACGAGGTGAACGGCGAGGTGCTCATCGACGACCGGCTGTTCGCCCGCACCCGCGGGAGCGGCAGCGGCCCGGACGCCGTCACCCCGATCGTGGTGAACGACAACGCGATCGACGTCATCGTCACCCCCGGCGAGAAAGAGGGCGCCCCCGCGACGGTCTCGATGCGCCCCGAAACCAGCTTGTACACGATGGACGCGACCGTGAGCACCGCCGCGGCGGGCGCCACGGCGAACATCCAGTTGATCCCGATCGGGGCCACGCAGTTCGCGGTGCGCGGGGCGGTCCCGGCGGGCGGGAAGTCGCAGCTCCGCGTGCTCAACGTGGACGAACCGGTGCCGTTCGCCCGGGCGCTCTTCGTGGAGGCGCTCCGGCGGCACGGCGTCCGCGCGCAGTGCGCCGTGCTGCGTCCCGGTGCGGTTCCGCTGCCGCCCAAGGCCGATTACGAGAAGCTGCCCAAGGTCGCGGCGCTCGCGTCGGCCCCGTTCAAGGACACGGTGACGGTCACGCTTAAGGTGAGTCACAACCTGTACGCCAGCGCCATCCCCTGCTTGCTGGCGGTGGCACAGGGCGCCAGCACGCTCGACGCGGGTCTGAAGGAAGAGCGCGCGGTGCTGAAGGACCTCGGCGTTGACACCGACGCGATCTCGTTCGGCGGCGGTGCCGGCGGTGCGCAATCCGACTACGTCAGCGCGCGTGCCACGGTGCAGTTGCTTCAGGGCATGTCGAAACGCCCCGAGTGGGAGGCGTACAAGGCCGCGCTGCCGGTCCTCGGTGTGGACGGCACGCTGAGCGACGCCGTCAAAGAGGACAGCCCGGCGCGGGGCAAAGCCCACGCCAAGACCGGCACCCTTCTCTGGTACGACGCCGCCAACGAACGCTTCCTGCTGAAGAGCAAGGCCCTCGCGGGCTCGCTCACCACCAAGAGCGGCAAGGAGCTGCTGTTCTGCGTGATGGTGAACAACGTCCCCCTCCCCAAGGGCGTGATATCCAGTCGCGAGGGTAAGATGCTCGGGAAGCTGTGCGAGGTGCTGCACGAGCACGGCCCGTGACCGCGAGAGGCGAGGCGGAGCAGCCCTCCACTTCCCCTCCGAACGGTGCCGCCGAACCGTCACGGGCGGCCGCACCGGCTCGTGAGCGGGCGGCCCCTCATCCCGCACACCGGGACACGGCACCGCTCGCGCCGTCATAGTCCCAGCCGTTTGGCCATATGTGTACGCACTTGTCCGAAGGGGACCGCTCCCGCAGAATGCGAGAGCGTGTGCTCCGTTCGCGACAGAACCGTACCGCTACGGGGGAAGAAGATGTCAGTCATTCAGGCGTGGGTTGCTCCGGCGGCCGGGCAGAAGTTGACGAAACAGGAAGTGGACCTCGGCCCGCTCGGCTCGGACGAGGTGGAGGTTCAGGTCGAGCACTGCGGGCTGTGCCACTCGGACCTGTCCATGCTGAACAACGATTGGGGCATCGCGCAGTACCCGGCGGTACTCGGGCACGAGGCGATCGGTCGGGTGGTGGAGGTGGGGACGGCGGCCAAGGGGCTGAAGGTGGGGCAGCGGGTCGGGATCGGCTGGACCGCCGGGAGCTGCATGCACTGCCGCCCGTGCAAGTCCGGGGACCAGCACCTGTGCGCCCAGGCCCAGCCCACCATCGCCGGGCACCGGGGCGGGTTCGCCAGCCGGGTCCGGGCGCACTGGGCGTGGGCGGTGCCGATCCCGGACGCGCTGCCGGCCGCCGACGCCGGGCCGCTGCTGTGCGGCGGCATCACCGTGTTCAACCCGATCATGATGTACGCCAAGCCGATGAGCCGGGTCGGGATCGTGGGCATCGGCGGGCTCGGACACATGGGGGTCAAGTTCGCTGCGGCGTACGGGTGCGAGGTGACCGCGTTCACCTCCAGCGAGCGCAAGTTCGACGAGGCCCGAGAGTTCGGGGCGCACCGGGTGGTCGCCACCCGCGACCCGGACGCGGTCCGGAAGCTGGCGGGGTCGCTGGACCTGCTGATCGTCACCACCAACGTGGCGCTCGACTGGGAGGCGATGCTCGGTACCCTGGCGCCGAACGGGCGCATGCACGTGGTGGGGGCAGTGCTGGAGCCGATCCCGGTGACCGTGTTCCCGCTCATCATGAAGCAGGGGTGCATCTCGGCCTCCCCGACCGGTTCGCCGGTGGCGATTGAGGACATGCTGGAGTTCGCGGCCCGGCACCAAGTGCTGCCGACCACCGAACACTTCCCCATGAGCAAGATCAACGACGCGTTCGGGCGGCTGCACGAGGGGAAGGCCCGGTACCGCATCGTCCTCGACGCCGACTTCTGATCGAATACAGGTGCTCAGCTCGACGGGTGCCGATTCTCAGGGCCGTCCGTGGTGAGGTATCATGGGGTTGCTGATACTCCCGTGGCCCTCGCCCACGGACGGCGGCCATGATTCCACCGCCCGAGGCTCACGACCTGGTACGGGTCCTCGCCCGGCACTTCACGAGCCCGACGTACCCGCGGTTCTCGGTTCTGTTGGTCGGGGCGCGGGTGACCACCGGGCGGCGCACCGCGGCGAACCTGCTGCGCACGCTCTGACTTCTGGCACCGGGGCACCCCACCGACTACCGGCGGTTGCCCTCACGCCCGGGCGCGGACGTTCTGGTCGGCCCCCGGGTGCGTGGACGTGGCGCCGGTCGCGGGCGATCTCATCTCGCCGTCCCTCACCGCGCAGGAGCACCATGAGTAGGCACTTTCCACGGTTCGCGGCCGCGCTGCTCTCGCTGGCCCCGGCCCTGACCGGCCCCGCGGCGGACAAGGATCGGTACGGCGATCCCCTGCCGCGCGGCGCGACGGGCCGCCTCGGCACGGTCCGGCTCCGTAGCAACTCGCACGCAGCCCCAGTCCTCTCCCCAGACGCCAAAACCCTCTACTTGGCCAGTTCGCTCGGCGGGTTCCGGCTCCTCGACCCGGCCACCGGCGCGACCGTCGGCACGCTCCAGGAGCAGCCGCCCGGCACATTCGTCGCGTTCTCCGCCGATGGGAAGCGCGGCCTCCAGACAACGCACGACGCGGTCACCGTGTGGGACGCCGGCAGCGGCAAGGCGCTGACCAAGGTCGCCGCGCGTGCCCACAGCCGCGAATGCGGCGCGGCCCTTTCGGCCGACGGCGCGGTGCTCGCGATCGGTGGGGCTCAAGACGAGTCGAAAAAGCGAACCGCCACGGTCACCGTGTGGGACGTGGCCGCGAACAAGGAAATCGCGTCGATCGCGGCTCCCCACAACCGGTTCGCCCAGGTGGCGCTGGCCCCCGACGGCAAAACGGTGGCGGTCTGGGGGGACCACTTCGACCCGGACATGAAACCCGAGGACCGGGACCACAGCCCCGAACGGTACGTGTACTTCTTCGACGCGGCCGGCGGAAAAGAGCTGTCGCGGGTCCGTGCGGCCGGTTACAGCCCGCAGGCGGTCGTGATCGGCCCCACGGGATTGGCCGCGATCAGTGCCGGCACCGGTGCCATCGACCTGGTGTCGCCGAAAACCGGCGGGCTGAAGCTCCAGTTGCTGGGGCGGTCGGGAACGGGGCGGTTCGTGACGTTCAGCCCGGACGGGGCGGTGGTGGCGGCGACCGCCGGTGGAGCGGTGCAGTTGTGGCGCGTGTCCGACGGCGTGCGGCTCGCCACCGTGGAGCCCCCGGTGCCGGGGCCGGTCAACGCCCGCGTGCGGTTGCTCGACAACGAGAAGGGCATCGCGTGGGCGAGCCAGGGCCTGGCGACGTTCGTGTGGGAGGTCCCGTCCGGCAAACCGCTCGGCCCGACCGAGGGCCACACCAGTGTGGTCACCTCGATCACAGTGACCCCGGACGGCAAGTACGCCCTCACCGCGCCGGAGTCCGGCGCGGCGCTGCGGTGGGAACTGGCCACGGGGAAGTTGGCGGGTGAGGTGCCGCTCAAGTACCCGAACCCGCAGTCCTCCGGGTTCCCCGGGGCACACGTCTCGCCCGACGGGAAAGCGGCGGTCGCCCACGACTCCTCCGGCGATGTCGGCGTGTTCGACATCGCCACCGGTGCCCAGTGGTACGTGATCCCGCGCGGCCCCTTCTCGTTCTCCCGCCACGCTTTCTCGTCCGACGGCTCCAAAATCGTTACCGTGTTCATCCCAATCGACTATCGGAAGAAGCCGGCCCAGGTAACGGTACTCGACACCGCCAGCGGCAAGCGCCTCGGCGTAATCGAGTTGGGCCTCTACTCGACACTTGCTGCCGCGGTGACGCCGGACGGCAGGCATGTGATCACCGCCGGCCGCGCCTTCGCTGATAACGATGACGCACCATTTGTCATCACCGGCTGGGACCTCGCGACCGGGGCCAAGAAGGGAGAGCTGGTCGAGAAAAGTCAGTTCCATCTGCCGGAGGTGATCGCCGCCCCCGACAACAAGACCGCGGCCGTGGCGACCGGCAACGGCAAGGTGATCGCGTTTGACCTGTTTGAAGGTAAGCGGGTTCGCGAGTACGACCTGAGCGGCCGCGCTCACGGCACACGCATGGTCCCCACCGCCGACGGAAAGCGGTTCGCGGTCGCGTGTCGGTCGCACGACACCCCGGAGCCGGCTACCCCGATCGTCGTGTTCGAGTGGGCCAACGGCGCACCGGTGCAAGCCCTGACCGCGCCCGGGTTCGTCCCACGAGCGATGGCCTTCACGCCCGACGGAAAAAAGCTCCTCACCAGCGCCGCGGACTCTTCGGTGACCGTGTGGGAACTGGGCCAGTAGCTCGTACAGTGAGCGATGAGGCGGAGCCGCAGCCACCGCGTTCCGGCTCCGCCCTTCGGCCCGCCTGCCTCTGCCGCGGTTCACTCACCACACATGAATCACTACGTCTCGCACCTCGAAGCCGCCATTGACGGCACCGCCCTGCCCTTCGGCACGCTGGCGAACATGCACAACGGCCGGCCGATCTGGGTCCGGTACCACCTCGACAAGATCCGCGCCGCGGTCACACCGGACGAGATCGCGAAGCGCCCCCCGTCCCTGTGGCGCTACCGCGAGTTGCTCCCGCTGCCCCAGGACGTCGAACCCGTCACGCTCGGCGAGGGCATGACGCCGCTCCTGCACTGCCCGCGGCTGGGTAAGCAATTAGGGCTGTCGCAGTTGTACGTAAAGGACGAGTCGCAACTGCCGACCGGTAGCTTCAAAAGCCGCGGGATGGCCGCGGCCATCAGTATGGCGAAGTGGCTGGGCGTGACGCGCGTGGCACTCCCGACGGCGGGCAACGCCGGCGGGGCCGCGGCAGCCTACGCCGCCCGCGCCGGGATCGAGTGCTTCGTGTTCATGCCGCACGACACCCCCGCCGTGAACCAGTTCGAGGCGCAGCTCTACGGGGCGAAGGCGTTCCGGGTGAACGGCCTGATCAACGATTGCGGCAAGATCGTCAAGGACGGCGCCGAGCGCATGGGCTGGTTCGACCTATCGACGCTGAAAGAGCCGTACCGGCTCGAAGGCAAGAAGACGATGGGGTTGGAGCTGGCGGAACAGTTCGGGAGGGGGTTGCAGGGGGAACCCGCGGGCGGTTCCCCCTCATCAGCGGTGAGGGGGTTGCAGGGGGAACCCGCGGGCGGTTTCCCCTCGCGAGAAGGCTGGCAGTTGCCGGACGTGATCTTCTACCCCACCGGCGGCGGAACCGGGCTGGTCGGAATGTGGAAGGCGTTCGCCGAACTTGCGGAACTCGGCTGGCTCCGGGCATCCCCGGGGCACCCCTCCGGCGTTCGCTTTCCGCGACTCATCTCCTGCCAGGCGGAGGGATGTGCCCCCATTGTGACCGCCTACCGGAAGGGCGAACGGTTCGCCGAACTGTTCCCGAACGCGCGGACGGTCGCCAGCGGGTTGCGGGTGCCGGTCGCGGTCGGCGACTTCATGATCCTCGACGCGATCCGCGCCAGCGGCGGCACCGCAGCGCTGGGGCGTGAGTCCGAGATCGCGCGCTGGATGCAGCGGGCCAGTTCCGCAGAGGGGATCAGCATCTGCCCCGAAACGGCGGTGTGCTTTGACGCGCTCGAGCGAATGGTGGCGGCGGGCGAGGTGAAACCCGACGAACGGGTGGTGGTGTTCAACACCGGCGCGGCGCCCAAATATCTCGAGGCGATGCCCTACAGCCTCCCGGCCCTCGACAAGGACGCGCTCGACTGGGACCGGATCGCCGGCTGAGTTCCTTCTGGCGTTGCGCCGGGCGGGTCACTATCGTGTCGCGTAGGTCGGCACTTCTGGGTCGGGGGAATCGTACCAATGAAACGGTTAAGCGTCGGGGTCGTCGCGCTGGTCGTCGCGGTCGGCGCGGCGTGCGCGCAAGAGAAGAAAACCGCCACCATCACGATCACCGCCCCAGAGGCGGGGTACAAGGACACGATCGTGAAGGTGGACGGCACCGCGGTCAACGGCAGCGGGGGCAAGTACACGTTCACCACCCCGGCGCTCGAGGCCGGCAAGGAGTACAAGTTCAAGGTCGAAGCGCTGATCGAACCGAACAACTACACGAAGATCACCCGCCCCCGAGAGGTCACCGTAAAGGGCGGCGACGCGCTCACGCTCGACCTGACGAAGGAAGACAAGGTGCTCGACAAGATCGTCGTGCGGTGGGTGCCGACGCCGGACGACATCGTGGACGAAATGGCCAAGATGGCGAAGGTGACCAAGAACGATGTCATCTTCGACCCGGGCTGCGGCGACGCCGTGATGCTCATCCGCCCCATGAAGCAGCTCGGCGCGAAGAAGGGCATCGGCATCGACATCGACCCCAAAATGGTCAAGAAGGCGCAAGAGAAGGCCAAGGAGGAAGGTGTCGCGGAGAAGGTCGTCATCAAGGAAGGTGACATCCTCAACGAAAAGGACATGGCCATCGCCTCCGAGGCAAGCGTGGTGCTCATCTACATCGGCGACGACCTGGGCGCGCGGATGGCGCCGGTGCTCCAGAAGCTGCTGAAGCCGGGCACGCGGATCGTGTCGCACCGGTTCAAGCTCGGCGACTGGAAGCCGGACCGGACCGTGACCGTGCGGGGCGCCGACGGCGACGAGTACGTGCTGCACTACTGGGAAGTGAAAGAAAAGAAGTAAGGCGCCCGCCGTCGAGCGGAGCCGTTACTTCCTCTCTGGAAAAGGGAGCTAACGGCTCCTCTTCAACACTAGCGGACCCGGACTGAATCGCACAATTATTTAGCCAACACCATGCCTTAATGCATTAAGCCACGGGCGATTGTACCGCAAGTAATGCGCAGTTTTCCCGGGGCCGCTGACCGCTTCCGCTGGCAATCGCGCACTCGATCGTGTCAATCATTACACAAACGCACTCGCCAATAACCCCACCTGCCCTTCCCTGTCGCGCCAACTCAGCGCTTCAGCCAAGCCCGGTTTATCCTTCCAGCCGCTCCCTCCGCCGGGTACGCTCGCCGTGTACCTACCGGAGTGCCGCATGTCGCGTCGAGTCACCGCTCTCTTCGCCAGTGGGCTTGCGCTGTCGTTCCTGGCGTTCCTGGCAATCGGATTCGCCGGGAGGGGGCAACCGGTGCCGCGACCGGAGCCGTTCGGGCCGTTTAAGGTGCCGCACGGAACGGTGCGTGACCACGGCGCAAAGGGCGACGGTTGCACCGACGACTGGCAAGCCGTTCAGAACGCCGTCAACGCCGGGAACGGCCCGACCGTGTTCCCGCACGGCACTTACCGCATCAGCAAACCGGTTCTCGTGAACTTGAACAAAGCCGGGTTCGCGGCCCTCCGCGGCGACGGCACCGCGCGGATCGTGATGGCCGGCGAGGGGCCGGCGTTCAAGTTCGTGGGCACGCACACCGGCACCGCGGACCCGAAAACGGTCGGCGCGCAGGTTTGGAACGAGCGGATGCCGAGCGTTGAGGGGTTGGAAATCGTCGGCGAACACGACAAGGCGAACGGCATCGAAGCGGCGGGCACGATGCAGCTCACCGTCTCAAAGGTGCTGATCCGCAAGTGCTTTCACGGCATCCACCTGACAGCGCGGAACCGCAACGTCCTCGTTTCGGACTGCCACATCTACGAGAACCGCGGGGTCGGCGTGTACCTCGACAACGTGAACCTGCACCAGATCAACGTTACGGGCTCGCACATCAGTTATTGTGACCTTGGCGGCGTCGTGGCCCGGGCCGGGCAGGTGCGGAACCTCCACATCACCGGTTGCGACATCGAGAGCAACCACGGGGCAAACGGGCCGCCCACCGCGAACGTGCTCATCGACAGCACCGGCGGCTCCAACGCCGAAGTCGCGATCACCGGCTGCACCGTCCAGCACAACCACAACGCCCCGGGTTCGGCCAACATTCGTATCAAGGGTCCGAGCGCGACAAAGGCGAACGGCACCGACGAACTCCGCGACGGGCACGTCACCATCACCGGCAACGTCCTCAGCGACGTGAAGGTGAACGTCCACCTCGACCACGCCCGCGGGGTCGTGATGACCGGCAACACCTGTTGGACGGCCTACGAGCACAACGTGCTCGTCGAAAACAGCACGGCGGTCACCATCGGTCCGAACAACTTCGACCGGAACCCGCGCTACGCGAGCGAGGAGCGGCCCGAAACCGCCAACGACCTCGTGTTCCGCAACAGCACCGACTGCGTGCTGACCGGCTTCACGGTTTCGCGCGTCCGGGCGGCGCCGGCGGCCGTGACGCTCGACACCTGCGACCGCTTCAACGTGACGAACGTGACGATTTTGGACTCCGACGCCGTCGGGTTGCTCCTGAAAGATGTGTCGCGTTCGCGCGTCAGCGGGTGCCTGATCCGCGACGACCGGCCCCGAACCGAATCGCTCGCGGTGAAAGCGGGCGGCGGGCGAGCGAACATGATCGTGGACAACTACTTCGGCCGCCCGGCCGAGATCCCCACAGGCGTCGGGCTGGTCGAACGGAACTACGACGGGAACAAGCCGTGAGTTTGCTCCGAACGGCTACGATGCCGCTACGCTACCTGTGGGCGCTGCCGGTCACGCTCCTCGGGCTCGCGTGCGTGCCGCTCGCGGTGGTCACCGGCGGCCGGGTGCGCGTCGAGCGCGGCGCGCTGGAGGTGTACGGCGGGTTCGCGCGGTTCCTCCTGCGACGGTGCCTGGTGATCGAGGCTTCCGCACTGTGCCTCGGGCACGTCATCCTGGGCCAGGACCGCGACGCCCTCGACCACGCGCGCGACCACGAACACGTCCACGTGCGCCAGTGCGAGCGGTGGGGGCCGCTGTTCCTGCCGGCGTACTTCCTGGCGAGCTACCTCGCGTGGCGGCGCGGCGACCACTTCTACTTCGACAACCGGTTCGAGCGCGAGGCCTACGGTCTGGATCGGAAAAAGTTCTCGCGCGGCCGGTAATCCGGCGCCACCAACGGCGAATCACTGGCGAGTGCCGGCCGGCACGCCGGCACGTTCACCTCACATCGGGAGCGACTCGTGAAGCACCTTCGGCATGCGGTTCTGGCGCTCGGGTTCGTATTCGCGGTGATCGCTCCGGCGCGGGCGGACGACGCGGCGGAGGCCCGAAAGTTGATCGAGAAGGCCGTGAAGGCGCACGGCGGGCAGGACATACTCGACAAGTTCGGGGGCGCCGTCAGCAAGCTCAAGGGCACCTTCTACGGCCAGGGCGACGGGCTCGCGATGACCGGCGAGGTGTCCGTCGCGGGGTCCGACAAACAGCGCATTGACCTGGAAATCGACGCCGGCGGGCAGAAGCTGCCGATCGTCATTGTGGTGGCCGGTGACAAGGGGTGGGCGAAGGTCGTGAAGGACGTGAAGGAGTTCGATAAGGACGAACTCGCGGAAGCCAAGGAGCAGGCATACGCCTCCTGGGTCACGAACCTCGCTCCTCTCAAGGACAAGCAATTCACCTTCGCCACCACCGGCGAGATCAAGGTGGAAAACCGCCCGGCGCTCGGCGTGAAAGTGTCGAGCAAAGGGCACCGCGACATCGACCTCTATTTCGACAAAGAAACCGGGCTGCTGGTGAAGAGCGAAACGCGCGTGAAGGACGACGCCACCGGCCAGGAGGTGACAGAGGAGTCGTTCCCGAGCGAGTACAAGGAGGTTCAGGGCACCAAGCAGGCAATGAAGTTCCTCACCAAGCGGGACGGCAAGAAGTTCATCGAAGGTGAGGTCACCAGCTTGGAGTTGGTCGAGAAACCCGACGCCAGCGCGTTCACCAAGCCGTGAGCCGCCGGTGTAACGAACGCACCGGTCACACGGTAGCAATAACCGAAAGTGCTCAACGGCGAAGCTGACATCTTCCCGAGACACGCACCCGGTAATACGGCTGCGTCTTTAACGAGCCGCGACCGCGCGGGCGTCCGATCC
>NZ_JAXBLV010000228.1:0-35404 GCF_034097035.1 Gemmata algarum | reverse complement strand
CATTCAGATGACCTGGGATTTTGCCGAGTCAACGGGAGCGAGCGATGCGGTGGGAAACTTTGGAGTGTCAATCAATAACATCGCCCGTATTTTCGACCGCGAAGGCGAGAAGTATCCCGCGGGAACTTCCCAACGAGCATCCGCAACAAGCCACCCGCTTCCCGACGATACCGCTGATGCCATCGTCACTGACCCTCCCTACTACGATGCCGTTCCCTATGCCGATCTCTCCGATTTCTTTTACGTCTGGCTTCGGCGTGCATTCTCAGACGGCACCGTTCTCCCCTCGGATAGCCTGGCCCCAAAGCAGCACGAGTGCATTGTGGATCAGGCCAAAGGACAGGGGGCGGACTATTTTGAACAAACGATGGCTCAAGCACTCGGGGAAGCGAGGCGCATAGCGAAGCCGAATGCTGTGGGAGTTGTCGTCTTCGCACACAAATCCACTTCAGGTTGGGAGACACAGCTTCAAGCGCTCATGAATGCGGGGTGGATAATCACTGCCTCTTGGCCAGTTGACACGGAATGGGGAACGCGACTACGAGCAATAAATTCAGCGGCTCTCGCTTCTTCCGTTCACCTCGTCTGCCGCCCGCGCGAGAACGCAGACGGCTCGCTGCGCACGGAGGTGGGCGACTGGCGGGACGTGCTGTCGGAGTTGCCGAAGCGGATGCACGAGTGGATGCCGCGGCTGTCGAGCGAGGGCGTGGTCGGGGCAGACGCGATCTTTGCGTGCCTTGGCCCGGCGCTGGAGATCTTCTCCCGCTATTCGCGCGTGGAGAAGTCCAACGGCGACCCGGTTCCGCTCAAGGAGTACCTCGAACACGTCTGGGCCGCGGTCTCGAAGGAAGCGATTTCGACCATCTTCCGCGACGCCGACGCTTCGGGCCTGGAACCGGACGCCCGGCTCACCGCCGTGTGGCTGTGGACGATCGGCGGCGGCGCGAAGCCGACCCCCGAGAAGGCCAACGAAGAGGACGAGGAAGACGCTGAGGAAGAGGACGCGCCGAAGGCCGCGAAGGTCACCGGGTTCAGCCTGGAGTTCGACGCCGCCCGCAAGATCGCGCAGGGCCTCGGCATCCACCTGGAGAAGAGCGAATCGATCGTCGAGGTGAAGGGCGAGAAGGCGCGACTGCTGTCCGTCGCCGAGCGGACCAAGCACCTGTTCGGCAAGAACGCGAAGGAAACCGAGGCCAAGCCCGCGCCCGCCAAAAAGAAGAAGCAGGTGACGCGGTCGCTGTTCGAGGAGTTCGAGGACGCGGTCCCGGCCGCGAAAGCGACCGCCACCGAGTTGAAGGCCCCGCCGCCGGGAACGACCGTGCTCGATCGCGTGCATCAGGCGATGATCATGTTCGGCGCCCAGCGCGGCGAGTTGCTCAAGCGGTTCCTGGTGAACGACGGGGTCGGCGCGAACGCGAACTTCTGGAAGCTCGCGCAGGCGCTGGCCGCGCTGTACCCGCCCGGCACCGATGAGCGCCGCTGGGTTGAGGGCGTGCTCTCCCGCAAGAAGAGCCTGGGGCAGTAGCACCGATGGCCGAGCTGTTCCCGCCCTGGAAGGACGCTTTCTTGCAGCACGTGCAGCAGCCGTCCGTCGCTGCGCCGCTCAAGGCCGCCGCCACGTCCGGTCACCTCACGGACTGGACGACCTGTCTGACCGGCGCCGTGGTGCGGTCGTGTGAGGCCCTCGGCTGGCGCGCCGCGGGCAAGGGGCACCCGCTCGACCTGCTCCCGCAGGCGGGCCAGGAGTACCTGGGCATTGACGTGATGGCGTTCGCGCCGGCGTCGGGCGGGCACTGGCCGTTCCCGCTCGCGGCGTTTGAGCTGGAGAACAGCAAGGCGGACGACCGCGTCGCGTACTCGCTGTGGAAGGTGCTGTGCCTGCGGACGCGGCTCCGGGTCGTGTTCGCGTACCGCCCGGACTGGGAGCAGGGCCGCAAGCTCGTCCACGCCATCGGTGACGACGTGGTCGGCACGATCCCGCCCGGGGATCGCGCGGCCCTCGCCGGGGAAACCGTGCTGGTGGTCGGGAACCGCGGGGAGGGTGACACGTTCCCGTGGGGCTATTTCAAGTTCTGGGTGCTGAACACGAACGTCGGTCGCTTCGCGAAGGTCGAATAGCGATCCGCCCAACTGGTGACTCTCTCATGGCGAAACTGAAGCCCTGGTACGACGTCGTCGAGCTGCGCGAGGACCTGCGGGAGAACCGCCCGCTGGACGCGTCGGAGTTCGCCGTCCACCTCGACCAGATCCGCGACGGCCGGGCGGGCAAGGACTACACGGACCCGCAGCGGTTCTTCGACCGCACCTACGTGACCGGCAGCCTGCTCGATCTCGCCTCGCAGGTGGTCCGCCGGCTGTCCGGCGTCCAGGTCGAGACGTCGGCCGTGTTCAACATGTCCACGCAGTTCGGTGGCGGCAAATCGCACTCCCTCACCGCGCTGTATCACCTCGCCCGGAACGGCGCGAGTGCGAACAAGTGGAAGGGAGTCGAAAGCATCCTGCTGCGAGCGAACGTGAAGGCCGTGCCCGAGGCGGCGGTCGCGGTGTTCATGGGCAAGGAGTTCGACTCGCTCAACGGGCGCGGCGGCGCGGGCGAGCCGCGGCGGTTCACCCCGTGGGGCGAGATCGCCTGGCAGCTCGGCGGCGCGGAGTCGTTCGCGGCGGTCGAGAAGCACGAGAAGGAGTTCATCGAGCCGAAGGGGGACGCGATCCGGGCGATGCTGCCGAAGGACCGGCCGGCGCTCATCCTGATGGACGAGATCATCAGCTACGCGAGCACCTACCGGGCGAAGGGGTACGGCGACCGGCTGTACAACTTCCTCGACTGCCTAGCGGAGACGGCACGCGGCGAGAAGAACGTGGCGGTGGTGGTGTCGATCCCGGCGTCGGACCTGGAGTACACGCCCGCGGACGCGGCCGACGAGGCGCGGTTCAAGAAGATGCTCGACCGGCTCGGCAAGGCGATCATGATGTCGGCCGACACCGAGATCGGCGAGATCATCCGGCGCCGGCTGTTCGAGTCGTCGGGCTCGCAGGACGAGGCGCGGAAGACGGCCGCGGCGTACGCCGAGTGGGCGATCGAGCACGCCCAGGAGCTGACCGGCGTCGACGCCGAGTCGGTCCAGAACCGGTTCCTGTCCGCGTACCCGTTCCACCCGTCGGTGCTGTCGGTGTTCGAGCGCAAGTGGGCCAGCCTGCCGCGGTTCCAGCGCACCCGCGGGGTGCTGCGGCTGCTGGCCCTGTGGGTGGCGCACAACCACCAGGACGAGCACCGCAAGGCGACCCGCGAGCCGCTGCTCACGCTGGGCCTGGCCCCGCTCAACAACCCGGTCTTCCGGGCGGCGCTGTTCGAGCAACTGGGCAGCGACGCGCTCGAGGTGCCGGTGACGACCGACATCCTCGGCAAGAGCGACGCGCACGCCCTGCGGCTGGACAAGGAGGCCGCCGACGGGGTGAAGAAGGCCCAGTTGCACCGGAAAGTGGCGACCACCATCTTCTTCGAGTCCAACGGCGGGATGAGCCAGGGGAAGACTGACGCGTCAGTGCCGGAGATCCGGACCGCGACGTTCGGCCCGGACGCGAACATGGCCGACCTGGAGGGCGTCCTCGAGGGGCTGACCGCCACCTGCTACTACCTCAACGCGGACAAGAACCGGTACCGGTTCGGGCTGACCCCGAACCTGAACCAGATCCTGGTGAGTCGCCGCGGCGCGGTGCAGCCGAAGAGCGTGGACGAGCGCGTCCGGCAGTTGACGCAGAAGCTGTTCGACAAGCACACCGGGGACGCGTCAAAGTTCGTGGACCGGAAGTACTGGCCGGCGCGGAGTAACGACGTGCCCAACCGGGCCGCGCTCACGCTGGTGGTGCTGGGCCTCGATACGGTTGCGGGCGATAAGAAGACGGCGGACCTGATGGAGGCGATCGTTCGGGACTGCGGGTCGAGCGGGCGCACGTTCAAGTCGGCGCTCCTATTTGCCGCCCCGGACGCGGCCGACGCCGCCCGCACGGCGGTGCGGGACGCGCTCGCGTGGGAGGACATCGACGACGACGAGGACACCAAGAAGCGGCTGGACGACGGGCAGCGGAGACTGCTTCAGCGGAACCTCGAAGCCGCCAAACGGGCGGCGGACGAGGCCCTGTTCCGCGCGTACCGGCACGTCTTCCTGTTGGGAAAGGACAACGCGCTGCGGGGGCTCGACCTCGGGCAGATCACGTCCAGTTCGGCCGGGAGCATCACGGAACTGATCCTCCGCGAGCTGGAGAAGAATGACGAGATCACGGCTCACATCAGCCCGGCCCGGCTGGTCAAGTGCTGGCCGTCGTCGCTCGTCGAGTGGCCGACGAAGGGGGCCAGGGATGCGTTCTACTCGTCCCCGCAGTTGTCCCGTCTGCTCAACCCGGACGCGATCAAGCGGACCGTCGCGGACGGCGTCTCGCAGGGCCACCTCGGGTACGCGACCAAGGACCCGAGCGGGCGGCTGAAGCTGCAACGGTTCCAAGAGAGCATGTCGGAAACCGAGGTCGAGATCTCGGACGACGTGTTCGTGTTGAAGGCCGCGGACGCCGTGAAATTGAAGGAGCCGCCGCGGCTCGAGAGTCTGACCGTTCGGCCCGAGCGCCCCACGATCAAGCCGGGCGAGCAGGTGAGCTTCACCTGCTCGGCGAACGACCAGTACGGGCAGCCGTACCCGCTGACACAAGCCGCTTGGACGGCAACCGGCGGCGCAATCACTGCCGAAGGCGCGTACACGGCCGGGCCGGTCTGCGGCCTTCACACCGTTCGAGCGGAGGCGGGCGGACAAACAGCGCTCGCCGAGGTGCGGATCGCAGCCTCGGAGAAGAAGCCCGGCGGCGGAGCCGAGCCGGGTGAGCCCAAACCAGGTGAGCCCGAGCCAGGCAAGCAGACGATTCGCTGGCGCGGCGCCGTCCCCCCGCAGAAGTGGATGAACTTCTACACCAAGGTGCTCGCCCGTTTCATCAATTCGCCGGACCTCAAATTGGAGGTGTCGTTCGAGATCCCGCTGGACCGAAACCAGGCCCAAGCGAAGGCCGACGAGACACGCACCGGGCTGAAAGAGCTGGGCCTGGATGACAACGTGTCCCAAACCTGATGCAACCGCTGAATGGTGGTATCCGGCTATTGCGGTTGAAACGCCCCAGAATTGCGTCAGGCCGCGGCCCGGTAGCGGTGACTTGACAGCCCGCCAACCCTTCCTCCACCTCGCCTCACAGGACGGGAGCTTGCGCAGCCGCGGCTCCGCCTCGTCGGTAGCGGCGCGTCAGCTTTGGCCTGACGTGGGCGTTCCTCGTTGCAGTCAACCACGAACTCCCGCTCCACGCGCCGCAGGTACCGCTGCCCAACTCAAGGAGGTAGTCCAGGCACTCCGGGCGCAGGGGCTGTACCAACCGCTCGGCATACGGTTCATCTTCGGGGCCCGCGGCCCTACCCGCTTCACCTCCGCACCCTCGCCCTCGAACACAGCGTCGAAGCTGCGGGCGTACTTGGTGTCGTGGTCGATCAGCAGGTGAATGATGCTTCGGCTCTGCTCCGCCATCGCTATCGACACGTTTCGCGCCTGCTGGGCCACACACGCCGCACTGGGTTCGCGGTCCGAGCGGAGGCCGACCGGACTGCTACGCCCCCACCCGAAGTCACCGGGTCGGAAGTGCAGACGATTCGCGATTGTCCTGGGGGCGTACGTCATTTGCCCGGTGCGTCGCTCAGCCCACAGGCGAACGGTTACACCGTTGCAACGCCCCCGTTATCCACGCCAACGGACGTGACACACGACGTAAACTCTTGCTGGGCAATCCCACTCGGATTTTCGCGAAAATATGGCTGCGCCGACGTTGACATGGGGACGTTCGCGCGGAACAATACTACCCAACTAGCCTGTTAGATCAAAACGCGTGCACTGCCACATCGGCCAAGTACGCGATTGATCATCACTGCACAAGGATGATGTCTTGAACCGCCCATTCACGACCGAAGCCCGTCGTCAGTGCACGATCACCGCTCCTGTCACCCACAATCTCTGAGCTTCCCAACCGCACCGTTCATTCAAGGCCGCCACGCGTAGGCGTGACGCCCCGGCCGGTACGTCTGCCGGTCGCCCCTGCGTGCCCTGGGACTCGCCCCCGATGACCGACGCCACGCCCGCGCCACGGATCTCCGTCGTCGTGCCCGTGTTCAACGGGGCCGACCTGCTGCCCCGCGCGCTCGCCTCGGTCCGGGCACAAATGTTCCCCGACTGGGAGTGCCTGGTGGTTGACGACGGCTCGACCGACGCCTCGGCGGGTTCGACGTGCGACTGCCGCGCGAGTAGCACGCCGAGCTGTGGCGCCGGTTCGCGGCCGCCGAGGCAGTGTTCACGTTCGTGCCCGAGAAGAGCGGGCTGTACCAGGTCCGCGCCGAAAGTGCGCCGGCCGCGGTGGTCCCATCCGAAGGCAGCCGCGCGCACTACCGGGGTCTCGACCTGGACCCGGTGGTGCCGCCCGGGCCTTGGAAGTGGGTCCGCACCCGGTGCGACCGGGCCGACCCGAAGTGCGTGACGTTTATGAACCCGGAGCCGGCCAAGGGAGTATTCTGGTTCGCTCGGATCGCCGAGGTGCTAAACCGCACCCGCTCGGACATCCCGCTCTTGGTGATGGAGGGCCGCGGGGACGTGAGCGGGCTGGCCCGGTGTGGGCTCCTGCTCGGGGCCGGCGGGTCCCTGCGGCGCATGCGGAACACGCCCTCCCCGCACCGGTAGTAACCGCCCGCGGGGAGGGCTCAAAATGCCCAGGAAAACGTGGCGGCGGTATCCCATGAACGCTCACGTGATCGGCCGCCAACTGCGTAGCACCTAACCCTAGACAATTTTTCGGAAGGATTGATCTAGACATCAAGATTTCTGGGTTTAACATCCTGGTTCCTTAAAATTTTCTAGACTTTGCGCAATTGACTCTTTGGGCAGTTTGTCGTTCCGATCTTTCTACGGCATCCTTCCCTCATTGAAACGAGTACCACGATGCGCCTGCACCGCCGCTTGTGGGATGTGATTCAGTTCCTGCGTCAACCGGTCCTTGCCCGGCGCGCGCTGACGCCCCGGAAATGGCGTCGACCGATGCTTGCCGTCGAAGGTCTCGAAGAGCGGACCATGCCGGCCGCCGACTTCTACAACGCGCTTCGCGGCCAACCCCTTGCCGTCCTATCAGCGACGGCGGGGGTGTTGGCAAACGACACGTCGACCGGGTGGCCGGCGGTACTGACCGTCGCCGCCCGGGCGGGACAGGTGAGTTTGCAAGGCGACGGGACGTTCACGTACACACCCGAAGCGGGGTTCACGGGTGCGGACTGGTTCGGCTATCGAACGGCTTCCTGGGAGCCGACCACTTACGTAAAAATTACCGTTCAACCCGACGCGGTGTGGACGACCGACGACGCCTTCGACGTGTCACACGGGGGGCACCTCGCGGAACGCGTTACGGACAACGACCCGGACCTAAGCGACCGGCCGCTCCTCGCGCAGTTGGTGACCGGACCGGCCCACGGAACACTGAGCCTGAACCCGAACGGCACGTTTGACTACACGCCTCTACCGGGCTACGTCGGCCCCGACTCGTTCACGTACCGCCTCAGTGACGGCGTGATCACCTCGGCACCCGGGACCGTGACACTGGACGTCACCAATGCGGCGCCCGCTGCTCGGGGGGGCGAGTACGCGATCGGTCACGGGCAAACGCTCACCATCGCGACCGCTCAGGGCGTGCTGGCGGGTGCTGCCGATGCGGACGGGGACCCGCTGACCGCGTCGGTCGTTACCGGACCGGCGCACGGCGCCCTGGTGTTGAACGCCGACGGGAGCTTCACATACACCCCGACCGCCGGATACGTCGGCACCGACTCCTTCACGTACCGTGCGTCTGACACACGGGCCACGGCCGATGCCACCGTGGCCCTGAACGTAACGAATGACGCACCCGAGACGACCGCCGACCAGTACCGCGTGCAGCACGACACCACGTTGGTAGTCGGTACGTCCGCCGGGGTCCGGGCGAACGATACGGACACGGATGGGGATCCGTTAACCGTGTCCGTTGTCACCGGACCGACACACGGCACCCTGGTGCTGAACGCAGACGGGAGCTTCACGTACACCCCGGCCGCTGGCTACGTCGGCACCGACTCCTTCACCTACAAGGCCTGGGACGGCCGTGTGTATGGGGCCGCGGTCCAGGTCCAAATCGCCGTTGAGAACCCCGCGCCTGTGGGCGACGACGACGAATACAACGTTTATCTGACCGGGCCGTTCGTCTCGCCGGCCGGTGTGCTGGCGAACGACGTAACAGACCCGGGCGAGGCGCTCACGGCGGCGCTGGTCACCGGCCCGGCCCACGGGACGCTGGCCCTCAACTCGAACGGCACGTTCACCTACACCCCCGCCGCCGGGTACACCGGACCCGACTCCTTCACCTACGTCCCCTCCGACGGGCGCACCACGGGCGCCACGACAGCGGTGAAGCTCCTGGTGATCGACACCGCCCCCGTGGGGGCCGATGACGCATACGTGGTGCCCCACGACCGCGTGTTCCAGACCGCTGTCGGCGCCGGTGTGCTGGCGAACGACGTAACAGACCCGGGCGAGGCGCTCACGGCGGCGCTGGTCACCGGCCCGGCCCACGGGACGCTGGCCCTCAACTCGAACGGCACGTTCACCTACACCCCCGCCGCCGGGTACACCGGACCCGACTCCTTCACCTACGTCCCCTCCGACGGGCGCACCACGGGCGCCACGGTGACCGTCACCCTGTCGGTCTCCAACCAGCGCCCCCAGGCGGGTGATGACTCCTATGTCGCACGGGCGGGCAGTCCACTGACGGTACCCGCCGCGCAGGGCGTACTCGCCAACGACTCGGACGACGCGGGCGAGGCGCAGACGCTCCAGTTGGTTGACAGCCCCCTTCACGGCACCCTGGTGCTGAACGCGGACGGGAGCTTCACCTACACCCCGACCGCTGGCTACGTCGGCACCGATCGTTTCCGGTACCAGGTCGGAGACGGGGCGGACACGAGTCGTCTGGCGACCGTGTCGCTCGCCGTGACCGATCAGGTGATCCGGGCGATCGAAGACAGTTACGAACTCGTCCGGAACCGCACCCTCAGCCCGACCGCGGCCACCGGACTTCTCGCGAACGACTGGCAGCGCAACGGCGTGCCGCTGACGACGCAGCTGGTGACCGGCCCGGCTCACGGGACACTGACCCTGAATCCTAACGGCACATTCGCTTACACCCCCGCCACGAATTTCCTCGGGACAGACACGTTTACGTACCGGGCCGCTGACGGGAGCACGCAGTCCGCACCGGTCACTGTCGCCATTACAGTCGTCAACAACACGCCGATCGCAACGAACGACAGCTATCGCCTTGTTCGGGGGGGGGCGCTCACAGACACCGTCGGGGTTCTGGCAAGCGACGTTGACGACGCCGGTGAAACGCTCACCGCTTCACTCGTCACCGCGCCGTCGGTCGGGACGCTCACACTTCAGGCCAACGGCACGATTACGTACACCGCGCCGACCTGGTTCCAGGGCACCGTGTCGTTCACGTACCGGGTGAGTGACGGGCTGGCGATGAGTCAACCCGCCACCGTCGAAATTGAGGTGTTCAACTCCTCCCCGGTTACGTCCGAAGACAACTACGACCTGCGACCGGGCACGCCGTTCGTCGTCGCGGCCGACCGCGGCGTGCTCGCCAACGACCGTGACGCTGACGGTCAAACCCTGTCGGTCAGCCTCAACCAATGGCCGCAGCACGGGACACTGGCGCTGAACGCGGACGGAAGTTTCACGTACACCCCGGCCGCCGGGTTCGCCGGCACCGATACGTTCACGTACACCGCGTCCGACGGGTACACCAGCAGCAGCGTTACCACGGTCCAGTTGACCGTCCGCAACACCGCCCCGGTTGCGGCGGGCGAGACGTTTACCGGCCAGCAGGGGCGCGCCTTGGCGGTGGGCACGGCGACCGGCGTTCTGGCAAACGACGCCGACCCAGACGGGGACACCCTCGCCGCCACGTTGGCGGGCGGGCCTCAACACGGGACGCTGGTCCTGAACACGGACGGGAGCTTCACGTACACCCCAGCCGCCGGGTTCGTCGGCACCGACTCGTTCACTTACCGGGTCAGTGACGGGGCTGCCTACGCGTACGTCGTGGCCGTGCTCGAGATTGGTAACCAGGCGCCGATCGCCGGAGCGGACGCGTACTTCACTCCGCACGGCACGGCACTGTCCGTCGGCTTAGCTCAAGGCGTGCTAGCGAACGATGGCGACATGGACGGCGACACACTAGCCGTTGTAGTCACCCAGTCGCCGTCCCACGGGGCGCTCGTGATGCACCCGGACGGGAGCTTCACCTACACCCCGGCCGCCGGGTTCGTCGGTGACGACTCGTTCACCTACCGGATCACCGACGGGGCGACCACGAGCCAGACGGTCCCGGTCGCTCTGACTGTGACCAACACACCACCGGACGCCCGACCGGACTCCTACGCGACCACTCACGACCTGCCCCTGTACGTCCGCCCGAGCCAGGGCGTGCTGGCGAACGACTCCGACGTGGACGGGGACAGCTTCACCGCCACCCTGGTTACTGTACCGGCCCACGGAACGCTGGCCCTGAACACGGACGGGAGCTTCACGTACACGCCGGCGACCGGGTTCGTCGGTATCGATTCGTTCACCTACCGAATCAACGACGGCGCGGTCGTCTCGGCACCAGTAACGGTTACGATTCAGGTACAGAACGTCGCGCCGGTGGCGGGGGCGGACTTCTACCGGACCGACCACGGGCACCCCCTCACCGTTGCTGCCGCAAGCGGCATCCTCGCTAACGACACCGACGCGGACCGGGACCGGCTCACCCCGACAATCACCGCTTGGCCGGCGCACGGCAGCCTGGCGCTTAACTCGAACGGGAGTTTCGTGTACACCCCGGCGACCGGGTTCGCCGGCACCGACACGTTCGCGTACACGCTCGCCGATGGCGCGGTGACCAGCCCCGCGACGACGGTCACGATCGTCGTCGCGAACTCCGCGCCGCTCGTCACGCCGGGTGACTACCAGATCCGTCACGACGCGACGCTGAGTGTCGCCGCAGCACAGGGCGTGTTAGCGGGCGCGACCGACCCGGACGGGGACGCGCTGACCGTATCTCTGATCACGGGCGTCCAGCACGGCACCCTGACCCTGAACCCGAACGGGTCGTTCGCCTACACCCCCGTGGCCGGCTTCGTCGGCACAGACCACTTCACCGCTGCCGTGTCCGACGGCGTTGCCTCTCAGGAACTGGAGGTGACCCTTCGCGTGACGAACACGGCTCCCGTTGCCGTTGCCGACGCTTACACCGTCTCACACGACCGAACGCTTTCGATCACAGCGGCAGCGGGCGTGCGCGCGAACGACCAGAACTGGGACGGGGATCCGGTCACCCTCGAACTCGTCTCCGGGGTGGGCCACGGTGCCCTGACCTTGAACGCGGACGGGAGCTTCACGTACACCCCGGCTGCCGGGTTCGTCGGTACCGACGCGTTCACCTACCGCCTGCGCGACTCGATCACCGCGAGCGGCGCCGTGCCCGTAACAATTGGCGTGACCAACGCGCTGCCGTCCGCCCCGCCCCGTTCGTACCTTACCCCGGCCGGGACCGCATTAACCGTCAACACCGCGAGCGGCGTACTTGCCGGAGTCAGCGACGGCGACGGCGACGCGCTGACCGCGAGCCTCATTACCGGGGTGGGCCACGGCACCCTGACGTTGAACGCGAACGGGAGCTTCACGTTCACCCCGACCGCCGGATTCGTTGGCGTCGATTCCTTCACCTATCGGATCGGCGATGGCGTCGGACAAAGCGCCGCCGCAACGGTCACTCTGACCTTGTGGAATCAGGCACCGCAAGGCGGTGCCGATCTGTACCTCGCGCAGCCGGGTACGCCGCTGGTCGTATCCGCTGCGGCGGGGGTTCTGAGCAACGACCGGAACGACGCCGCCGGCGCGCCTACCGTCTCGCTCACCACCGGGCCCGCTCACGGTACGCTGACCTTGAACGCGGACGGGAGCTTCACTTACACCCCGGCCGCCGGGTACACGGGTGCGGACAGCTTCGCCTACACGCCAGCAGATGGGCTGACAAGTGGTTCGCCCGTGACAGTCAACCTTAACGTCACGTCGGCGGCATTCGTTGCGGCGGGGAACACGTACCTAGCCGGGCGCGGGGCGGTCCTGGCGGTCTCGGCAGCGGCGGGGGTTCTGTCCAACGACCGTGCCGCGGGCGGAACCGTAAGCGTAACCACCGGCCCGGCGCACGGCGCGCTGGTCTTGAACGCCAACGGGAGTTTCACGTACACCCCGGCCGCCGGGTACGTCGGCGCCGATTCGTTCACGTACCAGGTCACCGACGGTACGAACACCGGCACGGCGACCGTAACGCTCCAGGTTCTGAACGCCGCTCCGCGCGCCGCGGCCGAAGGGTTCCAGGCGACGACCGGGCATGTGTTGACCGGAAACGTCTTGGCCAACGACTCCGATCCGGACGGCGACGCGCTAACCGCCGCGCTGACCGTCGGTCCGGCGCACGGCGCGCTGGCTTTGAACGCGGACGGGAGCTTCACATACACTCCGACCGCTGGCTACTCCGGATCGGACAGCTTCACGTACACGGTCAGCGACGGCGTCGCTACTGCAACCGCAACCGTCACGATTACGGTTGCCAACCCCCCGCCGGTTGCAACGGGGGACACGTACCGGACCGCCCACGACACCGTTCTGACCGTCGGCGCGCCCGGCCTGCTGGCGAACGATACTACGGACCCGGGTGAAACGCTGACGGCCGCGCTCGTCAGCGGACCGGCGCACGGGACGCTGAGCCTGAACGCGAACGGGTCATTCACCTACACCCCGGCCGCCGGGTACACCGGGCCCGATTCGTTCACTTATGTCGCCAACGACGGCAACGCGAACAGCGCTCCGGTCACGGTCGCGCTCAACGTTTGGAACAACGCGCCGCGCGGCACCGCGAACCTGTACCACGTCAAACACGGCACTGTTCTGTCGATGGCCGCCGACCGCGGCGTGCTGGCGAACGACGTGGACGACCCGGCCGAGACGCTGACGGCCACGCTGCTCTCGGTGCCCGCCCACGGCGCCCTCACGTTCGGCGCCAACGGCTCGTTTACGTACACCCCGGCCGCCGGGTACGTCGGGTTCGACGGCTTCACCTACTCGGTGACGGACGAGGCCACGACCACCGGCCCCGTGTTCGTCTCGCTGGACGTGTGGAACCTCCTCCCGATCGCGAACGCGGACACGTACCGCGTCCACCAGGGGCAAACTCTGACCCCCGCGACCGGCGTACTGTTCAACGACTACGACGACGACGGAGACGCGCTCACCGCGGCGCTGGTGACCGGAGCCGCTCACGGTACGGTCGCGCTCGCGGCGAACGGGACGTTCACGTACACCCCGGCCGCCGGGTTCGTCGGCACCGACTCGTTCACCTACCGAATCACCGACGGAATTGCCACCTCCGGAACGCAAACGGTAACGATCCGGGTCGAGAACCGGGCGCCCGTGGCGACAGACGACAGCCTCTCGACGCACCACGACACGGCGCTCACGGGCTCGGTCCGCGCGAACGACTGGGACGGCGACGGCGACCCGGTTACCGTGAGCCTCGTCACCGGCCCGGCCAGCGGCACGCTCGCGCTCGCGGCGGACGGGACGTTCACGTACACCCCGGCCGCCGGGTACATCGGGAGCGTCTCGTTCACCTACAAGCTGAACGACGGGGCGCAGAACAGCGCCACGGCGACGGCGACGATCGACGTGTGGAACAACCGGCCGATCGGGCACGGGAACTACTACGAGGTGGCGCGCGGGCAGGCGCTCACGGTCGGCGCGGGCACGGGGGTGCTGTGGGACGACAAGGACTGGGACGGCGACCCGCTCACGGCGACCGTCGTGACCCAACCGGCCAACGGCACACTCACGCTCAACGTGAACGGCAGTTTCACCTACACGCCGAACCCCACCTTCAGCGGCACCGACACGTTCACCTACAAGGTGTCGGACGCCGCCCAGTCGTCCGCGGCCCTCACCGTCACGATCGACGTGCTGAATCAAGCCCCCTCTGCTGCTGCGGACAAGATCGTCC
Source organism: Gemmata algarum (assembly GCF_034097035.1). Lineage (NCBI taxonomy): Bacteria > Pseudomonadati > Planctomycetota > Planctomycetia > Gemmatales > Gemmataceae > Gemmata > Gemmata algarum. The sequence continues at coordinate 21,211 of NZ_JAXBLV010000228.1, read as the reverse complement.
GCCTGCACGGGACCGGGCCAGTCACGGGGAACGTGCTCAGCAACGACTACGACCCGGAGGGCGACCCACTGACCCTCGTGTTCGTCGACGGGCCGTCGCAGGGCACACTGACCACATCACCCAGCGGCTCGTTCACCTACACGCCCCCGTCCCCGCAGTGGGTCGGCGTGGCGACGTTCCGCTACCGCGCCAGCGACGGGTCCCGTCAGAGCGACGTCACGACGGTCACCATCGAGTACCGCAACAACACGCCGATGGGTCTTGCGGAGACGTTCCGCGCCCAGCGAGGCGTCGCGAAAACCGGGAACGTTCTGACCAACGACTTCGACGCGGACGCCGACACGTTGACCGCCGTGCTCAAGTCCGGCCCGGACCCGAGCGCCGTCCAGAACTTCAGCCTGAACGCCGACGGGACGTTTAGCTTCACGTCGAAGCCCAGCTACTCCGGTCAGGTCACGTTCACCTATGCGGCGTTCGACGGGGCCACCGAGAGCGCCCCGGTTGTCGTCACCATCCTCGCCGACAACACCGCCCCGATCGGCCAGATGGACTTCTTCGCGTTCTCCAAGGGCGGGAGCATCACCGTCACCGCGGCGCAGCTCCTGGCCAACGACAAGGATTACGACAACGATGCCATGAGCGTCCGGAACGTCGGCGGCGCGACGAACGGCTCGGTGTCGGTCAGCGGGGATTCGATCACGTTCAGCCCGGGGACGTCGGGGTACTCTCTGGAGTTCGGCAGCTTCACATATACCCCGTTCGACGGGCTGGCGTACGGCGACTCGGTCCTGGTCGTGTTCACCCTCCAGGACCACGGGTACGCGGCCTACGACGACGAGTACCGGATGCTGAAGGGGGGCACGCTCACCAAGGGGGCCGGGGACGGCGTCCTCGCCAACGACTGGACCACCCAGTCCGGTGGGCTGACCGCGACGGTCGTTTCCGGGCCGGCGAACGGGACGCTGGCGCTGAACGCCAACGGGGGGTTCACCTACACCCCCGCCGCCGGCTTCACAGGACAGGACAGCTTCCGGTACAAGATCAAGGACGGAAAGGAGGCCGTGGCCCGGATCACGGTGGTGGCCCTTAACCCTGTGAACGATACATTCTCGTCGGCACACGACCGACGGGTGAGCGGGAACGTGCTCGGTAACGATCAGGGAACCGCGGGCGAGCCGCTCCGGGCGGTCCTGGTAGCCGGCCCGTCGACCGGGGCGCTGGTGTTCACGGCCGACGGGAATTTCGTCTATACCCCAGAACTGGGGGCAACCGGAGCGGTCACGTTCACCTACAAGATCACGAACGGGACGGAAACGAGCGCGCCGGCGACCGTCACCATGAACCTCACGAACGCCGCGCCGGTGGCGGCCCCGGAGACCTACTCGACGCCCCAGGCGACGCCCCTCGTAGTCGGCCTCACGGGCGTCCTCGGGAACGACACGGACGCCGACGGCGACCGGCTCACGGCCGAGTTGGTGGGTACGCCCTCAGGCGGGACCGTGAGCCTGAACGACGACGGTTCGTTCACCTTCGTCCCGGACAACAACTTCAGTGGGACCGCGTCGTTCAACTATAAGGTCAAAGACGGCGTGGCCGAGCAAACGGCCACGGCGAGCATTGCGGTGGGCAACACCGCGCCGGTGGCCCAAGATAGGACGCTCTCGGTCTACAAAGGGCAATCCCTGACCGTTGGAATGGCGCAGGGGCTGCTACAAGGGGTGACGGACGAACGGAAGTTCGATTTGGTGGCCGTGGTGGTCACCAACCCGGCGCACGGGACCCTGTCGTCGGCACCGGACGGGAGCTTCACGTACACCCCGACCGCTGGGTACGTCGGCACCGACTCGTTCACCTACAAAGTGCGCGACGCGATCGGCGCCGAGTCGGCCACCCGGACAGTAAGCATCAACGTTACGAACGTGCTCGGTGTCGGGCCGTGGCGGACGTGGAACTTGGACAGCTTCACCGGCACAATGTCTTACGGCGGCACGACCTCTCCCCCGCCCTCGCCGCCCGTGACGCCGCCCGGGTACGGCCCGTCCGTCCTGGTCTACGGGTACGGCAGCCCGTCGCCGCCATCCCCGCCATCCCCGCCATCCCCGCCATCCCCGCCGGCGCCGCCCCCGACCGTGTATAGCGCCATCAGCGGCGACGTCACGAGCGTAAACACGGACATCGACGGCGACGCGATCACCGCGCAGTTCGTCGACAGTTCACTCAGCGGGGGCACGCTGTCCTTCAACACAGACGGGTCGTTCACCTATTCGGGCGGCACCAACACGGGCTCCGGCGGCTCCTTCCGGTTCCGCATCACCGACGGGTTTACGACCAGCGGTCCGTACACCGTCTACCTCGGTTATACTTCTGGCGGCACGCCCCAGCCCACCAGCGCCACTCTGCAACCTGGACAGTCGTACAGTTACGGCCAGATGACGATTTGGAACGGGTACAACTCCGGCGTCGTGGCCGTCACGTCCAGCGGGTCGGTCAGCGCGGTGAGCGGGACCACGTTCAGCGTGTCGGTCACGCGCGGGAACGCGACCTGGAGCGGGAGCGCAGACTACCTCTCGTTGAGCGCCGACGGGGACATCGGGGCGATCTCGATCAGCGGGGACCTGAGCGTCTCGGCCGGCGGCAACGTCGGCGCCCTGTCCGGGCGGAACGTGACGGCCTCGGCCGACAACATCGCTAGCATCTCCGCCACCCAGGACGCGAGCGCGATGGCGTACGGCTATTACTACGGCATGGGCTACGGCGCCGGGTACTGGGACGCGTCGAGCAACCTGGGGGTGATCGGCACGGTTTCGGCCGGGCGGGACGTCACCACGGCCAGCGGGGCTAAAGTGGGCGCCGTAACCGCGGGCCGCAACGTGGGGAGCGTGTCCGCGTTCGACGTATCGGCCGCCGTGACCGCGGCCGGGGCGATCCAATCCGTTATGGCGAACCGGGACGTGACCGGGGCGGTCGCGGCGAACGGGGGCGACCTGGGCGAATTCACCTACGGGTCCGGCGGGGTGACCGCGGGGCGGACCGTGAGCGGGACGGTTCATGCGTCCGGCCGCGTCCGGCTCGTGCAAGCGGGCCTGGACGTGACCGGGGCCGTGGACGCGGGCGGCAACGTGAGCGCGGTGACCGCCGGCCGGTCCGTATCCGCGGCGGTCGGCGCGGGCGGGTTGCTCGGGTCGGTGACGGCCGGTGACCACGTGACCGGCAATGTCACGGCGGGCGGCGACGTGTCCGCCGTGACCGCCGGGTACGACCTGACCGGCGACGTGACGGCGGGCCAAGGTGTGGGGCAGGTGTCCGCCGGCCGCGACCTCACCGGGCGCGTGTCCGGGCGGACGGTCGGGGCGGCCGCCGGTTACGGCGGGTACTACTACGGCGGGGTCACGGTCGGCCGCGCGCTCAGCGGGACTGTGGCGGCCACCGCCGGGGACATCGGGTCCGTCACCGCCGGTGCCGTCACGTCCGCGGCGTCGCTCACGGCTACCGGGGCCATCGGCGCGGTATCGGCCGCCCGCGACCTGTCCGGTACCATCACCGCCACGGGCGGGGGCATTTCGTCCGTCACGGCGGGCACCGGCTTCAGCATCTCCGGCGCGACGATCTCCGCGGGCGGAACGATCGGCTCGGTGACCGCGGGGCGGAACGTGAGCGGGTCGATCACCGCGGGCGGGAGCCTCCCCACCCTGACGGCCGGCGAGACCATTTCGGCCACCGTTACTGTGACCGGCGCGCTGAACAACCTCGACGCCGGGCGCGACATCACCGGTCCCGTCACCGCCGCGTCGTTCGGGACTGTGGACGCGGACCGGGACATCATCGGCGCCATCACGGGCACCTCCGGAGGGCTGACGTACGCGTACGCCGGCCGGGACATCACCGGCGCCATCAGTGTGACCGGGAACATCACGTCTGGCGTGGCCGGCGGTCGGAACATCTCGGGCAACGTGCATGCTAACGGAACGATCAGCAGTGTTCGTGCCGGGTACCAGAGGTTTTACACGGGGTGGGGACCGAGCTTCACCCTCACGGGCGGGGACCTCTCCGGTTCGGTCACGGCCGGCGGGGCGATCGCAACCGTTGAGGCCGCGTACTTCATGGGCCGCGGCGGTGACATCAGCGGGTCCGAGGTGAAGAGCAGCGGCGGGGCGATCGGCACCGTTCAAGCGAGCGGATCGATCGAGGCCGCGGTCGAGGCCGGCACCACCATCGGCACGGTCGCCGCGGGCGGGGCGGGTTACGGCGGCGGAATCGGGAGCGTGCACGGAACGGTGAAGGCCGGCACCACCATCGGATCGATCACGGCCCGGTTCGGCGGGATCTACGGGGCGGTCACCGCGGGCACCACCATCGGCTCGGTTACTGCAACCGACATCATCGACGGATCGGTCACCGCCGGCGCGTCGATCGGTGACCTGACTGCGAAAACGGGCATCTTGGTCACCGCGGGGCTCATCACCGGAACCATTAAGGCGGGCACGTTTATTGGAGGGGTGAAGGCCGGCGGGGACATCATGGGTCCGGTGGAGGCTGCGGGCGGTAACATCGGCGAGGTGGTCGCTGGGGCGCTCGGCGGCGGCGACATTAGCGGCGAAATCAAGGCCAGCGGGGACATCGGCCGGGTGCTCGCCCTCGGGGCGTGGGGTGAGGGCGCCACCCGCACCGTTTACAGCAGCAGCTTCCTCCCTGTCGGAATCGAATGGCTGCCGGGCGCGGATAAGCCGTCGAACAACGTCCGCTCGAAGCCGAACGCGATCCCGTTACAGGGCGCGACGTACGGCAACATCCGGGGTGCGGTAACGGCCACCAACATTGGGTCGGTGGCCGCGTTCGGCGACATCTCCGAGAACGTAACAGCGCGCGGCACGCTCGGGGCGGTTTGGGCCCTCAAGTCGATCAGTGGGAACCTGAAGGCCGGGTCCGGCGGAATCACCGCCGACGCCTGGAAGGACATCGCCGGGTCGGTCACCGCCCCGGGTGACGTCACCCTCCGGTCCTTCGGCACCATCAGCGGGGACGTGGCCAGCACCGCCGGCGGCGCGAACCTGACAGCATGGACGAACAGCACGGGGAACACGACCGCCAAGGGCGAGGTAGTCGCCTGGGTGTACGGCAAATCCTCCGGGACCCTGGAGAGCCTCAAGGATAGCGTCACGCTCGGGTCGATGGGGGAAGTGAGCGGCAAGGTCAAGTCAGCGTTAAAAGCCCTTGTGGTCGCCAAGGACATCGACTTGTCCGACGTGTTTAGCGCCCTCGATAGTGTGTACACATTGGCCACTGGCAAGACGAAGATCACGGAACTGTCTTACTTCGGCAAGGCGTGGGTCATCACGATGGGGAATGTTGACATCGACAAACTTGTCGGATCGTCGCTCCTCTCGGACTTCGGCCTGATGACCGGGGACGCCTCGGTCGTCGCATGGGGTGACGTGAAGTTGGGCGAGTTGAAGGCCAAGAAGGCCGAGGTGCTCTCGACCGGGAACGTGGACATCCGCACCGGAAAGGTGAGCACCTCGCTCCAGGTCGAGGGGAAGAACCTGTCCGGAACGTGGGGGACTGGTGACTGGGTCCCGGAGGCGGTGATCGCCAAGGCGACCGGAGACGTGACCGCCACCATCACCGCCAAGCGCGGGGTGGACATTCAGGCGTTCGGAAAACTGACCGGAAACGTCACCGCGAACGGCACGGACGGGTACATCGGGGCGGCCGTCGCCGGGAACATGAGTGGCGACCTCGACGCCAAGGGCGGGATCGGCCTCAAGACGTGGGGCGACCTGACCGGCAAGATCAAGACCGACGGCGGGGCTCTGTTGACGGTCGGCGGGAAGACGAGCGGGGAGATCCGGGCCGTCGGGTATGTGTCGCTCGTCGGGTGGGGGAACGTCAGCAGTTCCATCACCTCGGTCGAGAACTACGCCGAGATCATGACCCGGGGCGACTTCACCGGCTCCATCTCCGCCGGCAAGGACGTCGATCTGGAGGTGTGGGGCAAGTTCGTCGGCCCGGTGACCGCCGGGACATTGGTCGGGGCTCAGGTGATGGCCACCGTCACCGCACAAAAGGACGCCAGCGGAACAGTCACGTCCTCGGGGAGCGCCCAACTGGAGACGTTCGGAAAATGGACCGGTAAGGTCACCGCGACGGCCGGGCAGGCGACGGTGAACGCGTACAACGGGATTACCGGAGGAGAGGTGACGGCCGGCGCCGGGGCCACGGTCAGCAGTTGGTCGGACATCAGCTCGGTTAAAGTGAAGACGACCGGCGGGGACGCTTTCGTTTGGGCGCAGAAAACGTCGTCCGGGATCACCGTGGACGCGGCGGGCGGGGTCCGGGTCGCGGGGGCTGAAGACCTCACCGCGACGGTCACCGCCGGTACCGGGGACGCCGAGGTGTCCGCCCTCGGTGCGATTAATTCTGGAACCACCATCACCTCGAAGCAAGGCAGCGCGTCTGTATTCGCGGGGACGACACTGGCCGCGGACGTCACCGCCGGAGCGAGCGGACTGGTAACCGGAAAGGTTCAGACGGCGAGTGCAACGGCGGGCGGCACCCTCAAGGGGCAGTTCCGTGCCCAAGGACAGGTGTCGATAACCGGTTTGGCCGATGTCGACGCGACTGCGCGGTCGTACGCGGGCGGGGTCGACGTGACGGCCGGCGGCGGTCTGAAGGGAACGTACCAGGGGCGGCAGTCGGTCGTGGGTGTTGCGGCCGGGGCCGCGACGACGCAGGGTACGTACCAGTCCGACGTGGGCGGGGTGAGCGTGACTTCGCTCTCGGGATTCGATGGCACGGTCAAAGCCGGCGGCGGTGCCAACGTGACCGCGGTGGGCCAGGTGGCCGGATCGGTCGAGGCCGGGGCCGCTGGCAGCGTGCTTGCCAAGACCACCGTGACCGCAATGGTCAAGGGCGGGACCGATGTCAGCGTCCTCGCACTCGGGGGCGATGTCACCGGATCGGTTCGGGCGGTAGCGGGGGCGGCCACGGTTACAGCCAAGGGGGCCGTGTCAGGCAGCGTGACGGCGGGCCAGGACGCGTCCGTTCTGGCGAAAGGAAATGTTTCCGGTGCGGTCAGCGCCGGCCGCGACGCCACCGTCACAACATTCGGCACCCTCACCGCTCCGGTCGGGGCCGGCCGGAACGCATCGGTGTTCGCCGCCGGTGCGATCTCGGGAACCATGGTCGCCGGGCAGGACGCCAGCGTGATCGGCACCGCGAACGTGTCCGGCGCGGTCGCCGCAGGGCGCGACGCGAGCGTGATCGCCACGACCGCGGTGAGTGGAACGGTCACCGCCGGCCGTGACGCGTCGGCCGTGGCGGCCGAGGGCGACGTTTCGGCCGCCGTGACGGCCATCCGAGGCGCGGCCAGCGTCGTTGCTGGCGGAAAGGTGTCCGGGGCGGTTCAGGCCGGGGAGGACGCGGGCGTCTGGGGGGCCGGGGACCTGACCGGGGCGGTCACGGCGGGGCGCGACGCCACCGCCACCGTTTGGGGCAAGGTCGCCGCGACAGTCGGGGCCGGGCGGGACGCGTCAGTCTTTGTGTTCGGCGACCTAATCGCGGCCGTTCAGGCCGGGCGGAACGCAAGCGTGACCGCCGTCTCCAAGATTGCGGCTCCGGTCACCGCCGGCGGAACGGCCGACGTCGTGACGCTGTCCGACCTGACCGGGGCGGTCACGGCCGGCGGCGATCTGACCGCCTTCGCTCTTGGCAAGTCGTCCGGAGCTCTGACGTCTACCGGCGGGAACGTCACCCTCACGGCGGTCGGACAAATCACCAGCTCGGTCACGGCCGATAGCGACGCCACGGTCACGGGTCTCGACACGATCGAAAGCACAATCGAGGCTGGCGGGTCAGCGAACGTACTGGGTGCCGGCGACTCGGTCCAGGTCCAAATCACGACTGACGGGTCCACCACCGTGCAGGCGGTCGGCACGCTCGACGGCGAGATCACGTCGGGCGGCCCGGCGGACGTGACCGGTCTTCAGGAGGTGACCGTCACGGTGACCACCGGAACGAGCGCGAGCGTCCTCGCTGGCGGTGACTTCACCGGCGATATCACCGCCGCCAACGGTACCGCGATGCTGTTCACGACCGGCAACGCCCAGGGGTCCGTGACGGCGAGCGGCGACGCGACCGTCGGGGCGCTGGGAAGCCTTCAAACGGACGTCACCGCCGGGGGCGAGGCCACGGCCCTGGCCCTCGGGCCGATCAGCGGCGTGATGGTGAGCGGCGCCGATGCCGCGTTCGTCTGGACACACGGCTCGCTATCGGGCGTGTACGTCGCGTCCGCTACGGGCGAAGTAGTGGCCCTCGCCGACGGCGCGGTGTCGGGCGTGACGGTGGCCGCCGGGACGGACGCCACCCTCGCGAGCATCGGCGCGTCGGTCACGGGATCGACGGTGACCGCTGGCGGCAACGCGGCCGTTCTCGGGCGCGGCGTTACCGGGACGTCCGTGACCGCCGGGGGCGACGCCTCACTCACCAGCATCGGGGCGCTGACCGCAACCGCCGCCTCGGGCGGGAACCTGTCCCTCGTGTCCACCGGCGCGATGACCGTAACCGGAACCGCGACCGGGAGCGTGTCCGCGTTCTCCTACGGTACTCTGAACGGGACACTGGCCGCGGGCAACGATCTGTCTGCCGGTGCGATCGGCAACATCGGCGCGACTCTGACGGCTGGGGACAACATTAGCCGGGTTATGACCTACGGGTCACTGACGGGCAGCGTCGCTGCCGGGGCCGGCGCCGATCCCGACCCGGCCGACGGGCACGGGGTCATCCGCGCGGTGGACGTTTGGGGCGACCTGACCGGAACCGTGGCTGCGTCGGACCTGATCGGCGGGATATACGTCGGCGGCAACATCGGACCGGGAGCGGTTGTGGTGGCCCCACGGGTGGGATTCGTCGCCGAACACGATCGATCGACGTTCGTCGAAGATCCCGGCCAGGTGGTGGCGCGTATCGGTGAGTTGGTCGCGCTTACCCGGGATGCGTCTCAACAGCTCGACGACCTGCGGGTTGACTTCCAGCAGGCCCACACCGCGCTTCAGGCGGCCGTCACGGCCGCGGCGGCGGACGCCACACGGTCGGTGCTGGATGCCATCGACCAGGTGCAGCGGCTGCACCAGTCCGGCCAGGCCTCACTCGAGGATGCGGCGGACCAGATCGAGCTCGCCCGGATCGCGGCCGACGCCCAGTTCCGCCAGGCGCTCGATGGGGCAGTGGCAGCCCTGGAAACCGGGCGAAGGGAAGCTCAGGCGGCGGTGGTACAAGCCAGCCAGGACTTCCAGTATGCCCGTTCCGCGCTCCAGGGCGAGGTAACCGCCCGGCTGAACGACGCGCTCGCGACCCGCGACTGGCAGGTGACCGAGACCGACCTGATGGCCCAGCGGTTGGACACACAGAAGGCGACCCAACTGTTCCAGGCTGCGGCCCTGGGGAAGATCGCCGACAAGGTGTTCGTGGGCACGTTCATCGAGAAAATGGCCGAGTTCGCCATTGATAAGATTCAGGACAAACTGGCCAAGATCGGGACCATCGCGTCGTTCATCCCGGGTCCCGGTTGGATCATCGCGGCGGTGGCGAACGGGGCCAACGCCGCGATCTACGCGGCCCGGGGCAAGTACCTGGAGGCCGGACTGAGCGCGTTCTCCATGCTCCCGTTCGGCAAGATCGCGTCGTACGCCGGCAAGACGGTGGTCGGCCAGGCCGTAGGCACGTTCGCCAAGGCCGCGTTCCGGCAGGCCGGCAACGGCGCGTCGTGGGCGGCCAAGTACACGGTGGTGCCGGTCCTCGGTCGGGCCGCGGCGCTGATCCCGTGTCCGGTCCGGCGCCTGTTCGGGGGGGGCGGGTGCTTCGTCGACGGCACTCCAGTGGTGGTCGGCGAGGACGACCTGCTGGTTCTGGGGGCGGACGGAGCGGTCGCTCTCGTACTCCCGGCCGGCGGGGGCGATCTGGCCCAAGACTGGTGGACCGACGAGTACGTGCTATTGGGCGTGCTGGCTTTATCCGTCGGCGGGGCCCTGGTGCTCCGTCGGACCCGACGGAAGACGGAGCAGATGAGCGACGAGTGGGCGCCGATCCGGGTCGACGACGACCCGTGGTCGGACCCCATCGGGGAGGCCGATGAGGTGTACCCCGAGCTGGTCGTGAGGGGCGCGCAGGCCGTCTGAGGTGGCGCAGGGCGCGGGGCTTCACTGAGGGTGCGACGATGAGCGAGGCACGGCGGCGCGGCGGGCGGTTACTGGAGTGGGGGCTGTGGGCGGTGGCGGCCGCGGCCCTGGCCGGTCTGGCCGTGGCCCGTTACGCCCCCGCCCACACGCGCGACGCGGGGCCACCAACCCCGCCCGTGGCCGCGGCCCCGTCACCACCGCCGGGGCCCGAGGCCTCGGCGTCGGCCGGGCCGAAGGTTCTACGGACCCGGCCCATCGAGTCCATCCGGGTGGGGGACCGGGTGCTCGGCGAGAACCCGGACCGGGAGCAGGTGGCCCCGGACGAGCCCGAGCCCGACCCGCGCACCTGGGTGCGCATCGACGTCCGCATGACCAAGCCCTCGGGCCGGGTGCTCGAGGCCACACTCCTGCGCCCGCGCGCCTGGCTCGAGCACGAGCTCGACCACGCCACGTGCCGCGTGTACCTGGACCTCGAGGAACTCGGCGCCGTCGGATGGGCCGACGTGACCTCCGTCGGACGGTGCCCGCCGGTCCAGACCGGACCCGGCCACGTGGTCACCGCCACCTTCCACCACCAGCCCGACAAGCCACTCGTCGCCGTTCGGATCGAAGGTGCCGCAGAACCCATCGAGTGCACCGCGAACCACCCGTTCTGGAGCGAGGACCGGCAGGAGTTCATCGAGGCCGGGGAGCTGCGCCCCCGCGAGCGGGTGCTCGCCCGGCGCGGCGGCCCGGTACGCGTGGCGGCCGTCGAACCCCGCGACACCGCCCCCTGGGTCCACAACCTCGAGGTCCACGGCGAGCACGTCTACGAAGTGGGCACCAGTGGGGTAACGGTCCACAACAAGTACCTGAGCGACTACTTCCCCGGAAAGACCGTTGTTCTGTATCGCGTTGCCTCGGCGGAAGAGGTCGCGTCAGCGAAGGCGCTTGGTCGGTTCCGGTATCTCCCAGGCCTTGACACTCCAATGAAAAATAAAGCCAAAGGAAAATGGTTCTGGGGGTCGGAAGAACACGCTCGGGCATGGCTTGCGTTCCTCGCTCGGGAAGGAGGAGCACGGGAAGCCGGCAACGTGATAATACGAATAGAGTTCTCGACGGCGACGAAGGTTGCGAAGACCTTTCGTCGCGGTGACAGCATCGGCCGCTCGTTCTTCCTGGAAGCTAAGGATATGGCTATCAACGGCACCGTCAGGGTGCGCGTCCTTCGGTGAGTACATAACGGCTGGGGCCACATGAACTTGATTCCATTCATCGCCGAGATTGAATTCCCAGTTGGTTTACGGGCGGGACATTACGCGCGCGCGTGGCGTACCGAACGCCGGAACACATACCACATGCTCATCACGTTCGAGACAACGGACGACCCGCAAGAAGTGTACACAATGGTTTTTCATTTGGATTCTGACCCGAAAGTCGCCGACCGCGTTCGGATCATTGCGTACTGCATCAGCCCATTTTCGGACCCCTTTATTCGTGCTGGGGTGTCGTTCCGCGTCTTGGCTACTGACGCATCTCCTGCCGACCCCGCCGACGGTACGATTGTGACCGTAATCAACGAGGAAGAATTCCGACGGTTACAAGCATCTATCGCTCCGTTGTTATGAGCCTGTATGGGTGAGTATTGTCCTAACCTTACACAGCGGCCTTTCTCGTCGTCCTGTGGCAGCCTTGAAAGGCGTTTGGGGTCGGCCGAGCAGCGAGGCGGTGCATCGCACCTATCAACATCCTTGACAAGTACCCAGCATGAAGGCTTCAGGTAATTCCCCTGCGGTTCTGGCACACAATCGCTAAATGAGTGAATTAATGGCACTGAACAACTATGCGAATTTGCGACAATTTTTTTTCGCAATACTGCCGTCTTATCCGCACTTGTCGATAGCACATCAGCTCCCCAATGAGCGAATACCTGAGGGCATCGGAACTGCAAAACTCCTTGAGAGCTATTCGGTGTCGCCCGTTTCGCGTCACTCGTCCAAAGATGGTTGCGGGCTGAACAGAGGCCAGGGAAACGTGGGGTGATGCCCCACAAACTTACTGAGGGTGCGACGATGAGCGAGGCACGGCGGCGCGGCGGGCGGTTACTGGAGTGGGGGCTGTGGGCGGTGGCGGCCGCGGCCCTGGCCGGTCTGGCCGTGGCCCGTTACGCCCCCGCCCACACGCGCGACGCGGGGCCACCAACCCCGCCCGTGGCCGCGGCCCCGTCACCACCGCCGGGGCCCGAGGCCTCGGCGTCGGCCGGGCCGAAGGTTCTACGGACCCGGCCCATCGAGTCCATCCGGGTGGGGGACCGGGTGCTCGGCGAGAACCCGGACCGGGAGCAGGTGGCCCCGGACGAGCCCGAGCCCGACCCGCGCACCTGGGTGCGCATCGACGTCCGCATGACCAAGCCCTCGGGCCGGGTGCTCGAGGCCACACTCCTGCGCCCGCGCGCCTGGCTCGAGCACGAGCTCGACCACGCCACGTGCCGCGTGTACCTGGACCTCGAGGAACTCGGCGCCGTCGGATGGGCCGACGTGACCTCCGTCGGACGGTGCCCGCCGGTCCAGACCGGACCCGGCCACGTGGTCACCGCCACCTTCCACCACCAGCCCGACAAGCCACTCGTCGCCGTTCGGATCGAAGGTGCCGCAGAACCCATCGAGTGCACCGCGAACCACCCGTTCTGGAGCGAGGACCGGCAGGAGTTCATCGAGGCCGGGGAGCTGCGCCCCCGCGAGCGGGTGCTCGCCCGGCGCGGCGGCCCGGTACGCGTGGCGGCCGTCGAACCCCGCGACACCGCCCCCTGGGTCCACAACCTCGAGGTCCACGGCGAGCACGTCTACGAAGTCGGGAGAGACGGGATACTCGTCCACAACGAGTATCCCGAGGCAATTGCCCTGGGCCCGTGGAAAAATCTAGAGTCGTTCTGGAAAAAGCTAGTAGAGGGGAAGAGGCTCCATCACCTGGGCGAGCCTGATGATTTGACAAATGCATTACAAGCAGAGCTTGCGCTTGGTCCCAAAATATTTGGGGTTTCTGGGAAGACTTGGCCGGCAGACACTCAAGAAGTTATGAAAATTGTAAAGCCTAAAACAAACGAGTTGATTAACAGCAAGACTCTCAAATCGATACATTTTGACACAACCAATATGAATAAAATGAGTGGACGACTGAATGAAGGATATTATGCATTTTATGAACTTAAAATCATACTAAACAATCCGGCCGCACTAAAGAAGACGACATTTTATGTAAACGGAGTTGCAGTAAAGAAGACGAAAAAATTCATAAAGTCACTCAATGATATTGTTGAGAAATGGGTGGAATAACATGATACCGCATGATCGCAGGACGCCCCTTTGGACCGGGTTCGTTGGGCTAGTCTACCCGCTTCGCGGAGAGGAGTCGCTCGTGCTGCTCTCGCGAGGCCCGCTGGCGCCCGGCACCTCGCCCGACCGGGTCTGGCACTTCATCATCCAGAGGGGTGAGACGCGGTCCGTTGAGGCGGAAAGGCGATTGCTCAGCGATCCGCAACTCGGCCCGATGCTGTCCACGCTGCGCATTGGGATCGACGACTTGATCGGTATATACGAAAGAGATCTTGAAGACCTCGTCGTCGCCCTGCGGGCTCGGCCGAGCCCGCTAGGCGATTGAGCACCGGCGGTCTCAGAATCAGAGCGCTCTTCAGGTGGGAATACACACGCAGCGCTGGCAGTAGTTCCGGCAGCCGTGTATCGGGGTCCACGGCCACATGGTCCCAGCAATCCCCGCGGCTCCGGTCCTCCGGGGTACCGTTCTTCTCTGGCGGGCCACGAAGCTCCACTCCTCATCCCGTTGGAGTTCGTTCGTCCGGGGGGAAAGGGCCACCAACTCGTCGTGCAGTTGCGGGGCGTGCTGGCCGGCCTGACGGATGTACCGGGTGACCGTGTCCCGATGTACCCCGACCAATCGGGCCGTCTTGCGGGTGCCGGCGCCCTCGGCCACCTGGGCCAGCACCGAGGTCACCGTCTGGGCCGATAACCGGGTGCCGTACCGGGGCGTGCCCTTGCGCTCGGAGAACCGGACCTGGCACGTGGAGCACCGCCGCACCCGAGTGCTGTTCGGTCCGTACCGGGCTGGCACCGTCAGGTTACCGTGCCCCCGCTTCCCGTAGTCCGGACAATCCGCATTCCGGCAACAGAACCGACTCAGATCGTCCATGACCGATCCCAACACGCGCGAGGGAAAAGCACGACCGAACAGCGTAACTACTTACCACGCATCAGCAGCCGCATACAAGACGAACAGGACACCACCTGAGCCTCGAAGTCCTTGGAATTCTTGCGTTTCAGAACGCCCAAAATTGGTAGAGTCGAGAAGTGGCGCGGTGCGGTCGTTCTGCTGGATCATTGGAATGGCCGGTCTCAACACAGGCACCACACCCCAGCTTCTTCCGCCGCCCGTTTCCACTCCCCGCTCCTCGAACCGGACGTGCCCGATTAAGGCATCCGGCTCTCATCCGGACCATCAAGCCTTCGCATTCGGCATGGCCCCTGGGCGGTCGGGGACTGGGAAGAACCCCAAGTCCCGGTACAGGTAACGTTCCGGGTAACGGTCTACCCTGGGCCGCGACACGGCTCCCGCCGCGTCAGCCACCCACGGAGTCGCCGCTCGACGTACCGGCGGACCGACCGATACACCTTGCCAACCGGGCCCTGGTTGAAGTACCCACACCACCCGCGCAGGATGGGGTTGAGCGCCTCGACCCGCTCCGCGGGTTGTTGCCAGTTCCAGTGGCTCGACGTCTCCTCGCGGATACGCGCCCAGAGCTTGGCGACCGATTTCTTCGACGGGCGGGTGCCGATGTAGACGCGTCCGCCCTTACCGTGGAACGGCCCGATCGTGTAGCCGAGGAAGTCGACCGACTCCTCCGGCAACATGACGAGTCGGGTCTTCTGCTCGTTCACGCTCAGGCCCAGCCGGGTGACCAGGTTGCGGAACGCGGCCATCGCCCCCGGCCCGGAGCCGGGCCGGCAGCAGATGACCAGATCGTCCGCGTAGTTGACCACACGCGCCTGGAGGCGCGGCTCGTGCCCGAACTGCTTCCACGCCAGAACGAAGCGCCGGAAGTACAGGTTCGCGAGCAGAGGAGAGGCCACGCCGCCCTGTGGCGCCCCGCGGTTGGTATCCGCGGCCACCGTCGTGCGGTGCTCGGCCCGCTCCCGCCGCTCGACCACCGGTGCCCGGAGCCAGCGCCTCACGGCCGACAGCACGCTGCCGTCCGCGATTCGGCGGCACAGGCACCGCATCAACGGCCCGTGCGGGATCGTGTTGAAGTAGTCCGACAGGTCCGCGTCTACTACCTCGCACAGCCCCCGCCTGGACACGTTGGCGTGTACCTGCCGCACGGCCATCTTGGCATCGACCCCGGAACGGAACCCGTACTGCTCGTCGCACAAGTCCGCCTCGAAGATCGGCCCGATGACCACCAGTACGGCCATCTGCACCACCCGATCACGGATGGTCGGTATGCCCAGCGGGCGTTGCCCGCCGTTGCTCTTGGGTATCCACACTCGAAGGAGGGGCCGCGGACGGTATTCCTGCCGTCGCAGCTCCTCCTGCAACGACGCCAGCCACGACCCCACGCCAGCCGACTCGATCTGCTCGAACGTCTCCCCATCCACGCCCGGCGCCCCGCGGTTCGCGCGGCAACGCCGGTACGCTTCGGCCAGAACGTCCGAGCGGCAGACCTTGTCCCACAGCGTGTAAAATCGGTACTCCGCGTCGGCCTTGGCTTTTGCTTGCAACGCCGTCTGGAGCTTCTCAACCGTAGAGACCGGGGTTCGTAGACTCATCGTCAATCCCCGAGGCTGTTGCCCCTTCGTGCGCTCATTCCGGACCAGGGCCCCTTCCCTCCACCGGCGTTACCCGGCTTCGTCGGTACTACGTAGGGTTACCGCACTTCGGAAGCCTGTATTCCTTGGAGGACCTGCAGCAAGTCCTCGTCATTCCATCCGGCCTTGAGTCGCTTGGTCGGTGTCGATCCGTTGCCCGGTGCCCGGCGCAGTAACGCCACCGCGACGCGCCGGATCAGGGCCCGGTTCTCACCCGCGTGCCCGGCCCGGACGCGGCTGTCGTCCTCCCGGAACACGACGTCCAAGATCCCGTGCATCGACTCGATGCCCCAGTGGCCCCGGATCAGACCGGCGATCTCGGCGGCCGTGCCGGCGTGGCTGGTGATGTAGTAGTGAACCGTGGTGGTGGTCTCACCGCCCACCGTCCGCTCCCGAAGCACCGACGCGACGGCCGCCACGTCGGGCCAACCCGACGGCAACCCGGTCGGTTCGTAGATGACCGACACGGACCGCTCCTCGTGACGCCCGTGCCCGTCCTCGGCCGTCGTGTGGTGGTCGAACCGGACGCCCTCGAACCCGGCCGCATCGGCCCGCTCGAACACGGCCCGCACCGCCTCGTGTAACGTCGGCTGGTTCCCCTTGGCCGTCAGCAGATAGTGGCCCTCGCCCGCACGAATCCGCCGCGCGTTCTCCGCTTGGCACCCGGCCGCGTCGATCGTCACGATGGCCCCGGACAGATCCAACACCCGGAGCAACTCGGGGATCGCGGCGACCTCGTTGGACCCGTCGGCGACGGCCACTTGACCGAGGGTGAGGCGGTTCTCGGTGGCCCACGCGCTCACCACCGTCAGGCACCCGGTGGCCGTGTTCCGCTTGGCCGCGCGGGCGCACTTCCCGTCGATGGCGATGGGCACCAACCCGGCGCTCTCGCACGCGGCGCCCATCCACCGGCCGAACGCCCGCGCGAACGCACCCGGTGCCAGTTTGGCGAACACACGCTCGAACGTGTCGGCGCTCGGGACCCCGTTCTCGAGGGCCAGGAACCGGCGGAAGAAGTCGGTCTTGGTGCGCCCGTACTCGGCGATCGACTCCCACGACTCGGCACCACCGATGACGGCACACGTGGCGATCGACAGGATGTCGGTCAGGGCGTGTAACTTGTCCGCCGTCTCCCGGCGCGGGTCGGGCACCGCGCTGAAGACGGACGTGATCGGCAGGGCCGGCATGGGATGGCCTCCGTGATTCCACACGGTTGAGCCACAAACACCGGTGCCGTCAGCAGTTCGTAGTGCGGCAATCCTACGGTACTACGAGCCCATCCGCCATCTGCCCCGGCCGCCTCTGGCCCTCACGGGTTCGGCCTTGCCTCGCGGCACCGGAGCAGACTTCCCTTGTTGCATCTGGAATCGATCCCGTGCGTGCCGTCACCACTACCCCGGTGGGACCGTCGGGTGCACCTCTCGTCGCTTCCCCGGCGGCGGCCTTCCCCGCTGATGCGTCGGGTCGGCTCCCACGTTGGCACTTTCGAGGCCTGCTCGGTGTTCACTGCGCGTTACGGCCCGCACGGCCCGCTGACTTCCTGAAGAAGCCGTTCCTGGGAGTGCTTCAGCCCATTTGTTGCCTCCTGAGCCGCCCCCAGTGCTTCCGGCTGGGACGAGTGTCGCCGGTCGGGACTTCCACCCGAGGATTCCAGATGCCTTCGCAAGGCACACGCACCAGTCGAGCTTAGGTGGCGCCGTCAATTTGATGGCTGGACCACCATCCCTGACAAGCGGGCAGCCACCTTATCTACTTGAGCCAGCGGGTCTAGGAACTTATATCGGGCAGCAAAACCACGGGCAGCCTGGGCGAATTCCAGCGACCCGGCTACCCGTGCGACAGCCTCATCGCATCCCGTGCCGTCTGGAGGCACTACCAGCCCAGCCCTCATCCGCCGGATGGCCTCTGCACCCAGTGCCTGCTCCAAGTACTGCGGTACGCACACGACCGGTCGGCCGGCAAGTAACACCTGTGACAGCCCGCCCATTCCGGACATCACCGCTGTTGCACACTCTGCTGCGGCCCGACAGATGTTTATCGGCCGATCAACCAACGCCACCGTAGATCCGACAAGCTCTTTCCGTAGGGCGGCTGAAACCGTAGGTGAGTATGCTATTGTCGGCAGGCCGGCGCTCGCAAGCCTCGTGAGAACAGCCGACAGTCCAGGGCCGCCCGGGAGGTATACGAAGACCCGTGGACCCGAAGCGTCCGGCCATAGCGGCTGCACACCGGTTTCGTCGTAGAAGGTGCCCCAGTACGGAACGCCATGCCGCGGCCCGTATGGGTCGAGTTCCGGAAACGTCATCAGAATCGTGTCATCGACCTCACCGTACAGCTGGCCTGGGTGAGTGAGCGCCGGCGCCCCCAGTGTGCCGAGAACCTCATTTGCCGCCCCGACAACCAACTCCTCCCCCGACGGTTGCTCGAGGCCCGGCGGCTGCCACCCACGGAGGTCTGGCCAACGGCTCATGTCCGGGGGGCAGCAGAATCCATTCCCAAACACTGCCCGGCGAATCCTGAGACCGCGGAGGGCAAGGAGGGCAGTTGGGCTGTGGTCGGCAACAACTAAATCTGGACGGACCGCCTCAAAGAGTCGACGCCAAGCCCAAACCAACCCTCGTAGTTCGTCTGCCCTATCGAATCCAGTATTGTATAATATATGGGAGAATGTTCTCGGTATGCCAAGAAACACTGACGGCGGCGCGAGTTTGAATGGCGATTGATACAGAGGATAGCGTACCGGATCGAACAAAACGGCCGCACGAGAGAGATCCCGCACCGCGAGTGCCACCTCATGTCCCCTGGCAACTAATCGCTGGGCGATTGGTCGGAACTGATTCAGGTGCCCTAAACCGCCACCGAGTTCCCAAGCGTACAAGATTCGCGCCATATAGTACCTTAAGAGTCAACGCACCTTGCAATACCGTTGGTGAAATTAGGTGCCCTTATTGCTTAGGTCGGTGTTTAGCAGGTATCTTATCACCTCGTCCCTCTTGGGAGGCAAGGATGCCCACACTGACCATTGAATACACCCTCCTGTGCAAAAACGTTGTCCGCGGCCGAATCGCGACCGCGGCAGGGGTTGGCTGTGGTGCGAACGGCCGGTCGATATGTCGAAAACAGTCCCGTCGTACTCAGCACTGAGTACGACGGGACTGTTTTCGATACATCGACGCGTGCGGGCACCGCATCGCCAAGCGGCGGTTATGTGCCTATGTCGTGGGGCGGGGAGGATTCGGAGGGGCTCAGGCGGTGGCCCGGTAGTTATGCTTCAGGAGCCCGCCGAACCGCTCATTGTGCTCTACTGCACTGAGCGGGGACTTCACGAACCGCGGCTCCGGCTTTTCATTCACAGACGGCAGCATGTTGCCTCGCTATTCGCAACCGATGCCCGCTAGGGAGAGCCGACGGACCACGCCGGCCACGCCATCGACTCCTGCGATACCGGTTCTCGGGAACGTAAGGGGCTCTCGCCGTCGCGCGCGTGTTAACCCGCGGGTTGTCAGTTTTTCTGACACGACAACGCAACCCGCGGGTTAACAGCTGAGAGAGCGCGAGAGGTTCGAGGAGTGTTCGTCTCGGACACCGAGTGCGATCCGAAATGCTCAGGGCTCAACACTTCAGCGCCGCGACCAAAACTCACGAAATCCTACGATTTCCAGTGCTTGAGCGAGGTAGCCGCGCAAAAAGTCTCGCGCGTGGAGACTGTTTGGAGTTCGAGGAGTGTTTTGCTCGGGGAGCTTGATCTAAACCCTTCTGCCGAAGCGTTTTACGCTTACTCCCGGGTGTCCGGGTTGCGGCTTCCGAACGATGCGATGTGTGGAATCGTTCCACAGATCGCGGCGAGGAACCGCAATCGTGAGCGCAAAGCGAAAACCCACACCCTCCTACCTTCTGCACAAACAATCCGGGCGGGCTCGCGCCGTCTGGACCGATGCCACCGGCATCCGGCAACAAAAACTCCTTCCGGGCCTGTACGACAGTCCCGAATCTCGAACCGCTTTCGCTCAGCTTCAGCTCGAAATCGCCGCCCATCCGCACTACTCCGCGCAAGCCAAGTCGTCCGCCTGACGATGAACGAGCTGATGCTCGCGTTCATGACCTGGGCCGACACCTACTACCGCAAGCCGAGCGGCGAACCCACGTCCGAAATCCACGAACTCAACTGGTCTCTTCGTCCCGTTCGCGAGCTGTACGGCGACACCCCGGCCGCGCAGTTCGGGCCTCGCGTTCTCGCCGCCGTCCGCGAGGACATGGTGCGCCGCAAGTGGGCACGGTCCCTCATCAACCGCCGCATCGACCGCACCAAACGCACGTTCAAGTGGGCCGCGACCGAAGAACTGGTACCGGTGACCACGTACGAAGGGCTTCGCACCCTCGCCGGGCTTCGGAAAGGGCGGTCCGCGGCCCGCGAGAGCGACCCGGTTAAGCCGGTCGATGCCGCGGGCCGCGGACGCTACCCTACCCCGCCTCGACGCCCCCCTCGGCACGATGGTGGTTCTCCAACGACTGACCGGGATGCGCCCCGGCGAGGTGTGCGTCTTCCGCTTGCAAGAGGTGGACCGGGCCGGCGCGGTCTGACTGTACCGCCCCGAGCAGCACAAGACCGCGCACACCGGCCGCACGCGGGTGGTTCCGATTGGTCCGAAGCTTCAGGATCAGGTCTCTTACGTCCTCCGCCGTCTTCGGCCGCCCGGGCTTCCGGTCTGACGTCTTCTTCGCCGTACTACCCGATTCCTTCGTGCCAGCCATCCAGCGGCAGAACGTGCGGTACGACACGATCGTAACGACCGCGCGGAGCGCACTACCCAGCGGCTGCCCCAGTTTGAGGAGCCGCTCTCGCTCCCGCGCCGTTACGCTGACCCGGTCCGGCAACTTGTCCCGCAGGATCCGGTCCTCCGCTTTCAGGTACTCGACCACGGACGTGAGCTGAGAATCGGTGGCCGAGGCCAACAGGAGCCACAGCGGCTGGAGCGCCCGTGCCATCATGCGCCCACCGTCCAAATGTCGGCCATCGCCCGGGATTTGTCGAGCGGGACATGGTTTCTGTCCACCGCCGGCCACCCGGTCGAAGGGGCCAAACGCATGCCGCCTGTCGACAGTTCGGAGTTGCGTGACGGTCGGCGAGGAATGCGCGACCGATACCCGTGAGTGCGACCCGGTGGGCCACACCAGCGGCTCCTC
>NZ_JAXBLV010000227.1:0-35692 GCF_034097035.1 Gemmata algarum | reverse complement strand
ACGGAGAGCCCAAAATAAAAGTGAGCGAGCAGCAAGCGGTCGGTAACTCTGCATCCAATGCCGTGTGT
Organism: Gemmata algarum; assembly: GCF_034097035.1. Taxonomy (NCBI): domain Bacteria; kingdom Pseudomonadati; phylum Planctomycetota; class Planctomycetia; order Gemmatales; family Gemmataceae; genus Gemmata; species Gemmata algarum. The sequence continues at coordinate 35,624 of NZ_JAXBLV010000227.1, read as the reverse complement.
GAAAGTGGGAAAATCGTAACGAGATAGCATTTACCGGTATCTAAACTCGACCGCCTCACGTCTACCTGTTCAATATGTGGATTGCCCTCCCCAGCACGCGATGGGGAGGCGACACATGAAAAATCGCACGAATGGCATCGAAGATGCGACTGATTCTGGAGGTAGCATGACGGCCTCACGCTCGGCGCGAAGCGCCGCAACATTGATCGAGGTGCTTGTCGTAATTGCGATCGTGCTTATCCTCATCGGATTGCTTCTGCCAGCGGTGCAAAAGGTCCGGGGGGCGGCGACCGCAGCCCGCTGTAAGAACAACCTCCGGCAACTCGGAATCGCCTTACACCAGTACCACGACACCAATGCGAGCCTGCCGCCGGGCGTGAGTTGGGACGGGGGTCGATCCAAGTATCCGCACATGAGTTGGCTAACGCGCCTCCTGCCTTACGTCGAGCAGGCGCCGCTGTGGGCGATGAGCCTGTCCGCATTTCAACAGAATCCGTTCTTCGAATCTCAACCTCATTTTCCGGTACTCGGACAAGTCATCCCACTCTATGCATGTTCGACCGACGAGCGGTGTGCTGAGGCGAAGCAGTTCGGTCCGTTCCATGTCGGCCTGACAACCTACGTCGGGGTCGAGGGCACCAACCAGCGCAGCCACGACGGGTTGCTCTTTGCCGATTCCGCGGTCAGGTTTGGAGACGTTCGTGACGGGTTAAGCAACACGCTCGCGGTCGGGGAGCGGCCACCGAGCGCCGACCTGACGATGGGCTGGTGGTACGCAGGGTGGGGGCAGGACAAAGATGGTTCGTGCGAGATGCTCCTTGGTGCGAGAGAGATTCTGACGAGCCCAACATTTTCAGATTGCCCGGCGACGGGTAACGGTTTCGCGCCGGGGAAGGTGGACGGCTACTGTGACTTTTTACGCTTTTGGAGCCTCCATCCGGGTGGTGGGCATTTTGTACTCGGAGACGGTAGTGTGCGGTTCATCTTATATTCAGCCAACGACATCCTACCCGCGTTAGCGACCCGCGCCGGGGGGGAAGTGATGTCTTTTCCAGACTAAATGCTTAAGCCAGCGACCCGGTCCGAAGTACAGCGCCTCCACGGCCGCCTACCCCGGATGGTCGGGAGCTGGCGGCGAAGTTTTTCGTCGAACTCCGCCCGCCCGGCCGGAACAACTCGCGGAACCGCCCTCACGGAGCCGCGACATGGAACCGGTTCTGATCGAGACGTATCGCGTGATGCTGAAGTCCCATCCGGTCGACTGTTCGGTCGATCGCATCCTGTGTGATCCCGAACTCCGGGCCGAGTTCCTCGAACTGGTTCGCGCCCGGGTCGGCGAGCGCCGCGAGTTCGACGTCCTCCACGGGTTGAACAACCTCCGCAAGCGAAGTCGGCTCCCGCGGCGCGACGACGATGAGCCGTGCGCCCACGGAGCACCCCACGCGGTCCCGAACCCGGCGCCGGCAACCGGACCGTGATCAACGCGCGTGGGGTGAGGCGGGAATGGACATGGGCAGGGCCGTCACCTCGTTGAGATCGACCGGCGTCACGAGGCGGTGGCTGAAGTCCGCCTCCGGCGACCGGCGCCGGTCGTCGTCCTGGCCGCAACCGAATCGCGACCTCGTAACCGCTGGCGGGCGCCCGACGGGAAGGCGTGCGGGGACCATGACGACCGGCTCACCGTATCAAGATTCTGACGACGAAATGACGCGCCCAGGCGTTGGAAGAAGGGGCGGATACGGATCAGCCGCATTCCAGATGACCGCGCGGGGCGGGTGAGGGCGCGGTGTGGTTACCCGCACCCCGCGTCTCGGTGGCACCGCGCTCCGCCGTCTGCGTCCACCGGCAGGGAGCCCACAACCAACAAACGCGACAAACCGCTTCCACGCCCGTCTGACGAGTTGCGGCGTTACAGATAGGTCGAGAGCAGGTACAGCACGACACCGATGCCCACGAGGAACAGCGTGATCCGCAGCCCCCACCCGGTGGCCTCGTGGATGATCTTGTCCCAGCGGTCGTGGCGGGTGGCCGCGTACACGAGGCTCACCACCACCAGCAGCACGGGCAGGTCCCAGTAGATGCTCACGGCCAGAAGCGGAAGGTTCACGGCGTGCCTCCTTCGTTGGCCGCAGCGGCGATCGGAGCGGGCGAGACGACCGGCGGAGCGGGCGGCACGACCGGGGGCGCAGCGGTCGCGGCGGCCGTTTCGCTGCCGTGCGCGACCCAATCCGGGGGCGGTTCGCGGAACATCGGTCCCGCGAACGCGTCGTAGATCACCAGCAGGTTCAGCACGCCGGCGATCACGGTGTACACCCAGCCCAGGTCCCAGCGCTTGTTGCCGTTCCGCTGGAGGTCGTTCAGCTCTCGCTCGTCGGGCATGCGCTGGAACTTACCGAACACGGGACCGACGTCCTTGGTCTTGTCGAACACCGCGTACTGGTACACGCCGGGCCACGCGGCCGCGCCGATCCAGACCTGGCCGAGGAACTGCCACCGGTGGGAGATGGCCTTCGCCGGGCCGGGCATGTTGGCCCCGAGGAACTGCACGTCCGGCAGGTCTTCGGTGTCGGGCAACCAGACGTTGCGCCAGTTGCCCATCCACATGCCGTAGAAGAACAGCAGGTACAGCCCGCCGAAGAAGAGCAGCCCCTTACCCACTCGCCCCTGATAGATTTGGCCCAGCCCCGGGACGAGGTAGCTCAGCCCGGCGGCGAGAACATCGAGTTTGATCGGCGGGAGCGGCGGGTCGTTGGTCGGCGAAGACGCCATCAGCGGGCCTCGGCGGAGTGGCTCCGGGCAAGCGACGCGGTCCGCAAGGACCGGCGGCCCTTTTCGGTGTTCGCCGGCGACCGGGTCGCCTTGTCGATTCTCAAGATTATATGATCTGCCCGACCCGGGCCAATATGGGCAGGCGGGCGGCGTGCGCCCGCTGCCATGACACGGCGGTAGCCACCGCCGCCCGTGACCGAGCGGCGGCGGGGTCGCAGCTGCCGTGATGTAAAGCCACATTGTGAATCAGGATCGGTCGAAATTGCGGGAAGATTCATTCCAACATTGATCGTTCACGCGGTCCGCGAGGTCGTCCGCGGAAATCTCCGACGATTCGTCGAACTCCGTTCGGCAAAATTGTCATCAGGCCGGGCTGCTGGAGTTTCTTGCAGATTCGGTCATGCGCTGCGGCCCGGTCCTCTCGCGCCGAACGTACCCACCCGGCACCGCGGATGCGCCCGTCGTACCGCGGCAGTGAGTGCCCCTGTACCCGCAAGGGCGACCGGGGCACTCACCAACACGCGACTCGACAACGGATTACGGACGGCCCGGCGCGACCGGGAATTGAACCGGTGGAATCAGTTCGCCGCCGGGCTTTGGCACCGGTGCCGGGCGGGGCGTCGTGTCCTTCCGCGTCAGTACGTTTTCCGGCTTGGCGAGCCACTCGAGCCACGCCTCCTCCAGCGCGTCCATCGACCCGTACCCGTACACCGCCTTGGCGGCCTTGTCCCACGACTCGGCCGTGTTGCCGTCCGTGCCCAATTGGAGGAACGCGACCAACCGGCGGCGCCCGTCCGCTCCCGGGTTCCGAAACAATCGGTCAAGATTCGGGATGTCCTTGAGCACGGGCGTTCCGGCCGCCGGTGCGCTCGCCAGGAACCGCGCCACGGAGTGCCCCTGCGCGAACAGGACGACCATGTCCCGCGGGTACTCGGTCAGACGGAACAGCACCTTGAGGCGGATCCCCCGCCCGGAGCCGAGCAGTTCACGTGCGCGCGTGTCATGGTTCAACTGCTCGTCGTCGGATTCAGACATGACGGCGACGCCTTCGTCGGCCCACCGCGGGAGCGCCTTGCCGAAGTAGGAGGCGAAGACCGTGTGTGTGACCTCGTGCGGCAGCGTGGACGCGAGCACGAGTAGGAAATCCCCCCGGACCTCCATCTCGGCCGTCGCCAGGGCCGGCTCGCCGTTGTTGTTCGTCCCGAACTTCAACCCGGTGGCCCCGCCGCTCGAGCCGCCCGGGGTGAACCGGATCACACACGGCTTCGGCCACGGCGGAAGTTCTTGGCCGAGCCACGCCAGCGCGATCGCGCGCCGGTGGTGCTCGGCCTCCGCCGCGATGACCCGCGCCATCATCGGAGTCGGGGCGTGGACCACGAAGTTGGCGGTCTTGGACTCGGTCCGGTTCACGTCGCGCGCCGGGATGCGCTCCGGTTCTACCTCCGGAGCGCCGGGTGCGCCGGCCAACGCCAGGACCGCAGAATGCCCCGCCCCGGCGGGCGTCGGAGGTCCAGGAGGAACCGGTTGATCCTGGGACCATACGACCCCGAGGCACACGAGAACCGCCGCCGCGGTCGCCATCGCGACGGACACCTTGAGCTTGGCCATGCCGTCCACGACTCCTTTCGCAACTGCGACCGCCGCTGTGTGCGGCGCGCCGCCGTCGAGGAATTGAAACATCACCGACACCGTCCGCGCGACGAGCGCGGCCGGCACCGCCACGGCCGCCTCGCTCGGACCCGCGACGAGCGCGGCCGCTACGGCCGGAACGATCCCGCGGCGCGCCAGTCGCGCGCGAAGGACCGCCCGCGCCCGGTCCAGTTTTCGCCGCAGCGTCCGCGCGCTGGTACCGAGGTCGATCGTCGCCTGCTCGTAGGTGCGCCCGCCGACCCAGCAGAGCACCACCGGGTCGCGAAGTTCGTCCGGCAGTCGGGCGATTTCGTCTTCGAGCGCCGATGCCAGCTCGCCGACATCGGGCGGCGCGACCTGGGCCTCATCGCGCCCGGCCTGCCGCTCGCACCGCGTGCGGCGGTGTTCCGCCTTACGCATCTGTCGGGCGACGCGCCCGGCCGTCCCGACGAGCCAGCTCCCGACCGCCGCAGGTTTGCGCACAGTCGCGAACTGTCGAGCAAGGATCAGGAACACGGCCTGGAACGCGTCGTCGGCGTGCCCCGGGACCAGCCGCCGGCACGCGCGGTACACGATCGGCCCGTGCCGGCGAACGAGTTCGGTAAACGCGGCCTCGTCCCGCGTGGCAGCGAACCGGCCGAGCAGTTCGGCGTCCGGGGTCAGCCCTTCGGCGGGCGGGCAGAGCTTGAGGAGCGAAACGGGCATCCGTGGCCCTCGTGTCGAGCGGGGCAGCGACTTCACTCAAGTAGTGTGTCGCCGTCGGGGGATGTGGCCAATTATTTCGGGCGGGTGAAATGGTGCCCTCGAACCGGTTAGCGAGTGGGGGCGCGCATGGACGCGCGGCATCGGTTCCGAACGTACCTGCCCAAGGCGGTCTTCCGGAAGACCGCCTTGGGCGCTTGCACGCCGCCCCCACCTCGGCTACCATCACCCCGTTCTCGTGACCCGTTTAGCTCGTCGCTCTGCGACAGGACGATGTTGCGTCGTCCGAGCTTCTGCCTTCGCACGCCGCGCGGGGAGCGCTGTTCCAGCACCGCTTTCGGGCGAATTCGCTCCCCGAGCGGTACTGGCTGCGACAACCCCGCCAGACGGAGTTCAGTACCGCTCGGGGAGCGAATTCGCCCGGCGGTGCCGTGAGCGCTCCACGCCCCAGGTCGAGAAGTGAACGCCACGGGAACGCGAGCGGGCCGGGAGTGATCCCGGCCCGTGTCGTTGCGCGAACCCGCCGTTCGGTCAGGTCGTGGTGGGACACGGCGGGCCGGGTGAAGCCGGCGGTTCGATTCGCCCGCGAACAGGCCCAGCGGGTTCGCCCTCCGTGCCGGTCGAGGGTTGCCGTATCATCGGTTCTGCGTCCCGTTCCGCATTTCCCCGGGTGACAGACGTGTTACCGGCATTGCTCCCGCTGCTCCTGCTCCTCAGTGAAGCGCTGCAGGAACGCCCGGCCCCGATCACGGCCGCGTTGGTGGCCGAAAAGCTCACCGCCCTCGCGGAGTCGAGCGCCTTTGATGTGCGGAAAGCGGCGGCAGCGTGGTTCGTCAAGCATGCCAACGAGCCGACCGTGGCCAAAGCGCTCAAGCCGCTGGAAGACGTGGCCGCCTTCGATCAATCCCCGGAGGTGCGCGGGTACGCCGTGTACGCGCTCGGCCGTATCGCCAGGGCGAACAAGGTGGCGTGCCCGCAAGTGGTTTTCGACGCCCTGTTCGACCGGGAGCCGGACCCTGAGTACCCCGAGGTCCGGCACGTACCGTATTACGCGATCGCCGCGCTGCACGAGTTCAAGCCGCCACCGCCAGCCCTTCTTCCCACCATCGCCCGCCTCCTCCGGTCACCGGACCCGCACTGCCGGGTGGACGGCGTCGTTCTGGTCAACAACTTCACCCGCGATACGGCATCACGGAAGATCCTGGACCAACAGCCCGCCGTCGCGCGACTGATCCTCAAGGCGACGACTGACCCGGAACTGGAGGTCCGACGGGTGGCGGCCTACACCCAGTTCCAGATTACGAAGGATGTCGCCGAGTTCTTCGGCAACGCCTTGCGGCATCAAGACGACGTGGCCAACTTGCCCGCGCTACCGATGACGGCAACGGAGCCAGAAAAGTCGAAGCGCACTGGGTACCGGATCGGAGCCGTGGGGGTGACGACGATGATGGAGGACCGCGTGCAGGAGTCGGCGACGGGCACCCGGGACGCCTTCCTGAAACTCTTGGCGGAAACGGACGCCCGCACCCGGCGGCTGACGGCGGACCACCTGGGCCGAATGGCCGGGCCGGCCGATGAAGCGCCGCCGCACGCCGCTTTGCGCGGCGCGGCGTTCGATGTGAAGCGGCTGCAAACGAACACACGGGCAATCGTCGGCGACACCGCCATCCGCAGCCGGTTAAAGTCGATGGCCAAGACGGACCCGGACGAGAAGGTTCGCAACGCCGCGAAGGCGGCACTGGAGTTGATCGGCATGACGACGGACAAGTGAATCAGGCGTGTGCGCGACCTGCTCCCGACGCGCCGGTAAGCCCTAGCCGCCCGTTGAAGTACTCCCACTTTTCCCGCAACGACCTCCGGCGGCGTGGCGGCTCCGTCCGTGACCGGATTCGCGTCCCCAACTCCACCACGGTCGTCCACAACCCGTTCTTCGCCCCCACCAGAGCGGTCGGCGGCCCCCAAAAGGCCCACCCACCCCGTGCAACGCGCGGCTCCCCACCCCCGTCAACTTCCGCAGGATTCGGCCCAGGTTGTGAGCGGCCACCGCCATGAGGTACCGCTTGGTCACGTTCACCAACCCGCGCACATGGCTCCGACGACTCCCGCCCGTTTCGCATACGCGCCCGAACGTTTGCTCCGCGACTTCGCTGCGCCGCCGCTGCAACCGCTTGCTCGTGGAGCGACTCGTCCGGCTCCGGTTGTTGAGCACTCGAGTCGGTGCACAATAGGCACGGGCCGGTTCCGCGCCGCAGGTGCTCGCCGCGTTACGCAACGTGGGCGTCCATCGCGTTGCACGGGTCGGAGCCGGCAACCACGCGCGAGCCGTACTGAAGGTTGACCGCCCGATTCCACGAAGCGATCAACCTCCTCACTTCACCACTGTGAAACTTTCCACAGCCCTGCAGGACATAGGCGCGAAAATATTGGGGTTGAATCGTGTGTGCGGGGCGCCCCATAATTCGGTTTGTGTGATTGCTGAAGAACAAGGAGGTTCTTGGCCATGATCGTTACCAACCCGTCCGTTCTGCTCCCCGAAGCCGTTGCCATCGACATCTCGGAGGCCCGCTGGGCGGCCGAGTACCTGTCACTGATGATCGAGAAGTTGGGGCCGGAGTCGTCCGTCAGTCTGGTGCTGATGCAGGCCCGGCGCGAGCTGGCGAGCCTGGCGCGGGACCCCAGCGCGACGGTGATCGGCCCCTTTCGCATCGCGGCGTGAGTCAGCTCTCCAGGAACCGCACGCGGTCGCCGAGCTTCGCCCGAAGCGCGTTCGCGGCCCTCTCCGGGAAGTGCGGAATTCCGATCGCGAACGTCTCGACCCGGTCCGCATCGACGGCGTCCACAAGCGGCAGTAGTGCCCGGCCGTTCTCGTACGCGCCGAACAGGGCGAAGTGCTTCACGCGCTTGAGCAGTGGCGCGGCGGCAAGGTCGCGTACCGCTTCAGCAGTGAGGTAGACGCCGGCGAGGCGAAGCTCTCTGAGGCCTGTGAGATCGTTGCCCCGGCGGAGCACACCGAACCGGTTCCGCGCGTTTCCGAAATCGATGTCCAAGGCACGGAGGCGGCCCCAGGCGCGCGATTGGAGCAACGGCGCAAGGTCGTCGGAGTTGTCCAACATGTGAAATGCCAATCGACGCACCCCGGACACGTGCCGTGACTCGACGAAGGTCCGTAGCGGTTCCGCCTGATCGCTCTCGTACCACGGCGGCGAAAAGAGTTCCAGGTCGAGCGATTCCAGAGCCGCGAACGGTTCGGCGCGAGCGAACATCTCTGCGACGCGGTTCGGCCGGATCCGCGCCGAGAGGTGCCGCAGGCGCGGGGCGTGCGCGGCGGCGACCTCGAACGCGAGCGAACCCGCCACGACGGCCGGCTGAATCGCCCAACTCGCGTGCAGAGTCAGGTGCTCGAGCGCGCCGAGGTGCGGGGAGTCGCGTGCGGCGCGGAGCGTATCGACGCTGTGCTGGCGGATCTGGAGGCGCCGCACGGTGCGGAGGTGTTCCCCCTCGGGCCACTGGTAGCGCGGGTCGTTAGCCGGGCCGACCACGATCAGTTCCGTTAGCGGTGAGACGGACGACCACCGTGCGAGGTACGAACCGCACAGCTCCGAACCGGCCGAAAGGGCCGGAATGGCCACCGCCTCCGGGAACCCGCGGCGAAAGGTGATCGGGCACTGGTCACGGGGTAGGGCACCGTCGCCGGGCGACCGTCGGGGCACGAGTGCGGCGCCCACCGCCGCGCGGTAGCCGGGCGGGCCGCTGGTTGGTAACCCGACGGCCACGCACACCTCACCCCACCACTCGACCCAGTGGCGCTCGAACAGCACCTGCGCCTGTGCCTCCAGGGCGGCACGGGCGTTCGAGTGCGGGTGCAAATGCTCCGCTTGCACCTGGAGACGGATGAACGCCGCGCGGGGTTCGTTCCCGTGCTCCTGAAGGCAGTCGGCGTAGGCGAGCCGGGCCGTGTCGTCGTCCGGATCGGCGACGACCGCGGCCAGCAGCGATTCCAGGTCCGACGACACGTCTACTTGCCGCCTTTCACCTTCGCGAGGCTCTGCTCCACCTGTGCCGCTTCCTTCGAGCGGTTCGCCTCCTTCAGGTACGCCACCGCCTGCTCGTGCAGTTTCACGCAGTACGCGCTCACCTCGTCCCCGCGGCGCGGCGGCACCTTCGGCAGGATCTCCAGCCAGAACTTGGTCATCAGCGCGTCGCCGCCCTTGATGTCCTTCGACACCTCCTGCATGCGGGTGACCATCCGCGGCACGTACCGGCCCTCGTCCGGGAACTTGCGCACCGTGAGCGCCAGCCCGTCGAACGCCTTCTTGTGCTCCTTCGCGTCGGTCTGGTAATCGACCAGCATCAGCCGGGCCTCACACGCCAGGTCCGGGCGCCCGAGGTTCTCGTAGGCGGTCGCGAGCTTCAGGAACATCTGGGTGCGGTACTGTTTGTCCTTCTGCGGTGTGAGCAGTTCGTCCACGAGCTGCCACGAGAAGTCCGGGAACTTCGCGAACACCGTGGCCGCCTGGTTCACGAGGCGGGTGGCCTCCTGGGCGTCGGTCAGCTTGCCGTCGCGGTGCAGGGCCGCCAGTTCGAGCCACGCCTCCCCGCTCATCGGGTACACCGCCAGCACCTTGTTCAGGTACGCGAGCTGCTGTTTCGTGGTCAACTGCTTGGCGTCGCGCACCAGCGGGAACGCGCGCATGAGCAGGTCCGCGTGCCGGCTGCTCAGCGGCGCGTTGCCGACCGCGGTGAGCCGGCGCTCCAGCTCGCGGTCGGTCGTCTGCTTCCCGGAGCGCGGGTCCCGGAGCGTGCCGACGTAGTAGTGATCGCCCTGGTAGCGCCCGAACGATTCGAGCGTGAACGTCACGGCCTCTTTCTGAACGGCCTTCACCTCGACCCACATCACCCACGCGTGCAGCACGCCGGAGTTGGCCTCCCCGCCCACGTACTCCGCCGGCACCAGGAGCGATTTGCCGACCCGCGCGGCGAAGTCCGCCTGCATCGCGCACACCCCGCCGTGCTTCAGGATGCTCTCCAGCGTGTACGGCTTGTCGTTCAGCTTGCACACCCGCGACTGCGTCCGGAGCATCTCGGTGTCGTACACGATGTCCTTGTAGACGGTGCCGATCCCGGACCGGCGCGGCAGGTACTTGCCGACCGCCCAGTCGCGCTCGGCGACCGGCGTGCGGTTGTTCACCACGTGGACGAGGAACTCCCACGGGAGCTGTGTCTGCGGCCCCTTCAGCCGCGACTGGCGGTCGAGGACGTATTTGAAGTTGTCCAGCGCCCCGACCTTCATGACCCCGTCGGGCAGCACGCTGCGGGTGCGCACTTGATGCCCGCGGTAGTCGTAGGGCGCCCGCGGGTCGTCCCACACGACCGAAACGGCGGTCGCCAGTTCGTCGCTCTTGCGCACCGCCTCGGGGTCGGCCTGCCACAGCTCGCGGAACACACGGATCGCCTTCCCCGGGTCGTCGAACGCGGGGTCGATGGCGGTGAGCAGCGTTTCCTTCACCTCGCGGTTCTTGTCGAGCCATGCGAAGAGGGAATCCGCGTCTGCGCCGAGTGCGGACCGCATGGCCGGGCCGTGCTTGGCCTCGAAGTACTTGGTGAACGCGGTCCGGGCGTGCTTGTACTCGCCCTTGGTGAACGCCTTCTCGCTGAACGTGCCCGGGCCGGTCACGAAATCGATGAGGAGCCGGTCCGCGTCGTCGGCCTTCGGCGCTTCGAGCGGTGCGGTGCCGGTCTTGGGCGGCTCGGGCTGCGCGCTGATCGGGCCGGAGCCGACGAGGACGAAAAAACCGAGCGTGAGCAACCCGGCCCAGGGGCGAGTAGACATGGCGGAACCTCGGTGTCAAAGCGAGTGGTGCCGGCGCTGGCGGTGCCAAGCTCTCGGTTCTGGGGCGCCGGCGCCTGTGCGCGGTACGGCACCCGAAACGGAGAGCGTGTTGCGATGAGAATTGTACCCGGCGGATCAGTCGCACACCACCGCGACCCGCACCGGGCGCTCGGCCTCGGCGAACCGGAACGCGCCGTTCACGTCCGCGAGCGGGAACGATTTGGCCACCAATTCTGCGAACGGGAACCGCACGTGGTTCGCGGCCAGGAACTGCACCGCCGCGTCCAGATCCGGGGGGGCGTAGTTGTGAACGCCGGTCACGGTGAGGCACCGGCGGATCACCTGTTCCGGGAGCACCGGCACCGGGTCCGTGGGGAACACCGCGCCGGCCCAGACCGCCGTGCCGCCCACCCGCAGCACCTCTAACGAAACCCGCGCCGCCTCCGGCGCGCCGCTCAGCTCGAGCGCCGTGTCGGCCCCGCGGCCGTGCGTGACCGATTTCACCAGATCCGCGAGCGCGTCGGGTTTCGCGAGGTGGCGTGCGCCGAACCGGGCCGCCTGCGCGAGCCGCGCGTCGCTCACGTCGCACGCGATTGCGGTGATCCCGAGCGCCTCGGCCCAGGCGCAGGCGGTCAGACCGAGCATCCCGAGCCCGAGAACGACGCAGGAACCGCTCTCCCCGTCATCCGGGAAGGGCGGGGGGGAGAGGTTCTTCCCCGCCGCCCGCAGCATCGCGGCGACGGTGGCAGTCGCGCACCCCGCCGGCGCCGCGACTCCGTCCGGCAGGTTCGCGGGCACCTTCACAATGGCGGTGCCGCCCAGCAGGTGGCAGTGCGTGGACAACCCGCCGAGCGGCCCGCACTGCGGGGTGACCGGCTCGTGGCCGTACTTTCGCAACGACTCGCACTTCTGCGGCAGTCCGTGGGTGCAGAAGAAGCACGCCCCGCACGACACCGCGACCGACCACACCACCCGATCGCCGACCCGCACCGGTTCGCCGCCGACGGCGAGAACCTCACCGGCCACCTCCTCGACCACCCCGACGGGCTCGTGCCCGAGCACACACGGGGTCTTTTCCTTCCGGCGACCGAGGAAGGTGTGGAGGTCGCTTCCGCACACGGTACACAGCGACACGCGCACCAGGGCCTCGCCGGGTCGGAGCGCGGGCCGGTCGGACGCCTCGACGCGGAGGGGGAGGTGCGGGCCGTCGAAAATGGCCGAGCGGATCACGTCGCAGCTCCCCCTTGCGGCACGTGGCCCCGGGCCGCGGTACGCACGACCAGCACCCCGCTCGCGGTCATCAGCAGCACGCCGACCGTGGAGGCGACGATCGCATACGGCACGAAGAACTCCAGCCGGTTGAACTGTCCGGCCGCGAGGTCGCGGTAAAGTTGGACGAGCACCGAACCGGTGTACCCGACGCCGTCGGCGAGCTGGATCGCGAACACGGCGGTGCCGTTGAACCGGCTCGCGGCCATCATCCGCTCGAACAGCACCGCCCCGAACGGCACGTACGCGAGGTACATCCCGAGCCCGACCGCGGCCATCCACCAGTAGCCCGAAATGGCCCCTGCCTGAAACGCTACTGTGGCGCCCCCGATCAGCGCGAACCCGCCCACGATGACCCCGTACACCGCGATCAGCGCCCGCCGGTGGTTCGCGACGAGGTTCAGCACCGCGACCGCGACGATCACGCCGAACATCGCCCACAGCTCGGTCCGGGTGAAGATGGCGCGCTTCGACCCCAGCCCGAGCGCGTCAAAGATCTCGGCCCCGTAGTGGTCGCGGAAGTCGCGCAGCGCCGTCAGAAACAGGTACGCGACCAGCAGCATCCCGAACCCGATCCCGAAGTGGGCCAGGAACGCGCGCCGCTGCCGGCGGTCCATCGTCACGCGCTCGGACCGGAGCGCGACGTCGGCCGCCGAAGGGGGCGGGAGCCGGTCCAGCAGCAGCACCGCGAGGACGAACGGCCCGAGGAACAGCAGCCCGGTGGCGACCGGCATCCACGACTCGGACACCCCCCACGCGCCCATCACGATGTCGCGGGCGATGTCGCGGGTCGCGGCCCCGGCCACGATATACGAGCAGCTCAGGCCGGCGACCATCACCTCGCTCGCCCGGCGCCCTTCGAGGTACCGGACGCACAGCCCCCACACCATCCCGAGCGGCAGCCCGTTCAGGAGCATCGCCAGCGGCTTCAGGGCCGGGGGGAGGTTCGCGAAGAGCAGCAGTGCCCCCTCCGCGAACAGGATCAGCCCGACGAGCAGGTGCGCGCGGCGGTTCGCCGGGGTTTCGGAACAGATCTTGGTCCCGAGGTACTTCGACAGGCAGTAGCCGATGACCTGGGCGATGACGCACATCGTCTTGAGGTCGAGCCGGGTCCCCAGGTACTTGAGGGCGACCGGGTTGGTCTTCTGCACCTCGGTCTCGGTGCCGTCGGCGGCCGTCTGCTTCTCCGTCTTGGGGTTCCCGTCGGGGCCGAACACCGGCTCGCGGACCACGCTCCCGTTCGCGTCGGTGACGTAGAACTTGGCGGCGTCGAACGGCTTGCGGAACGCGTACATGCAGAAGTACGTGCAGAACGCGACCGCGATGGCGTACACCGTGAGCCGCCAGAGCGGCCCGCGGGCCAAAAAGCCGGTCAGTCCGCGGTGCTCAGGCGGAGTGGGGTCGGACACGGACGGTCCTCGGGGCGGGCGGGTGGTTCCGGATGTGATACGGGGCGTCGGCGCCCACCGGGTGAAATTCGCGTGAAGCCGGCACTACCCCGGCCGCGGCGCGCCGAGCAGCCGGAGCACTTCTTCGGCCACGCGCCGGTCGCCCCGCCCCCCGTCGAACGGGCGGCCCGCGGCGGAAGCGAACGCGCCCAGCACCTCGTCTTCAAGCCGCACCCGATCGAGCACCCGCCGGGCGTGACCGAGCGGGGTGACGCCCTCACGGTCCGGCCGGTTCGCGTCGGCCCCGGCCGCGAGCAGCAGCCGAAGCGCGTGTGCCACTCGCGCGAGGGCGTTGGCGGCAACTGGGGGCATGTAGGGCGCCACGAGAAGCCGGTGCCGCATTACCGGCGGTAGCCCACGGGACGCCAGTTCGCGTTCCGCGCGGCAGGGTAAATCTGGATGTCGCGAAGAGCGGTTCCGTCAGGTGAACGGAGCCCCAGTGCGGCGATCGAATCCATTACGGAATCGAGGAGGCTGAACACCTGATCGTTCACCAGTTGCTCGAACTCGGCGAATAACGATGCGACCTCGCCAAACTGCGGCCCGGGGGTGAAATCACCGCTCACCCACTCTGGCGAAACGTCGTCAATCCGGACGGAACTAATGTACCGTCCGAACACGTCGGTTAGTGGAACCGTGTCGCCGACGCCGAACATTGGCGCTCGCTCAGAACTTCAGGTTCATGCCCTTCAGCCGGGCCACCGTCTCGGCCATGAGCGCGTCCTCTTCCGCCTCGTCCTTGGCGATGTAGGTGACCGAGAACCGCAGGTACGCGCCCGCGTCGTCCCACGGCACGCAGCACACGCTCTGCTCGTGGATCAGGTACTGCGACGCCGCCTCGGCGTTCCCGAAGGCGATGTCGCCGGCCGCCTTGGGCGCCGCGGCGTAGAGGAAGTACGTGCCGCCCGGCATCTCGCACTTGAACCCCACCTGCTTCAGCGCCGCCACCAGCTTTTCGAGCCGCCGCTGGTACTTGGTGCGCACCTGGACCGGGATCTCGGCGGTGCGCAGCGCCTGGGCCGCCGCGTGCTGGACAGCCATGAACTGACCGCTGTCGCTGTTGTCCTTTACGTCCGCGTAGGCCTGCACGATCTTCGGGTGCCCGGCGACGAAGCCGAGCCGCCAGCCGATCATGTTGAACCCCTTCGACATCGAGTGGACCTCAACGCCCACCTCCTTCGCGCCGTCCACTTGCAGGAAGCTGAGCGGCGGCTCCTTGTAGCTCAGGAGGATGTGCGCGGCGTCCTGCACGATGACGATCTGGTTCGCGTGGGCGAACTCGATCACCCGCTTGTAGAAGTCCTTCGTCGCGACCGCGCCGGTCGGCGAGTTCGGGTAGTTGATGACGAGCAGCTTGGCCCGCTTGCGCACGTCGGCGGGGATGCCGTCGAGGTCCGGGAAGAACCCGTTCTTCTCCAGGAGGGGCAGGCGCACGACCTCGCCGCCGAGGTAGCGGGTCCAGGTGCCCGCGACCGGGTACCCCGGGACGGTCATCAGCGTCACGTCGGCGGGGTTGATGAACACCGCCGGGAGCATGGCGTACGCCGGCTTGGAGCCGATGCAGTGGCAGATCTCCGTCACCGGGTCGAGGGTGACGCCGAACTGCCGCTGCATGAACTCGGCCGCGGCGTCCTTGTAGTTCTGGATGCCGTTGTCCGCGTACCCGCGGTTCTCGACCTTGTTGGCCTCGCGGGTCAGCGCCTCGCGGACGCTGACGTCGGCCATGTCGTCGTTCTCGCCGATGCCGAAGTCGAGCAGCTTGCGCTCGGGGTGATCGGCGAGCGCCTTCCGCTTCGCGCGCTTGATCTTCTCGAACTTGTAGATGTCGGTTCCCTTGCCGTAGTTGGCCCCGCCGATCCGTTCGGCGAACAGGGTCTGGAACCACGGGTCGGAAGCGGTAACGGACATGGCGCAAGGCCCTTACACAGAAAGAAACGGAGGAGTGGCTGTTCTAGCGGCGGAAAAAGAAAAGCCCATCCGCACCGCGGACGGGCATTCGGCGCGGCCGGCGCTCGAACGATTTCGCCTGGAACGTAAGTCCACCAGCCGCCCGCCCTCAACGAGTCGAGACTATCCCACCGCCCGGGCGACCGGCAAATCCTGACGATGCCGCGTGCGCGGAGGAGTAGTGCGATTGATAAAAGCATTCGGCAATGAGATGCTTTTATTGTGCCCATTGACTGCGCCGACCGCGTCAGCATTCGTTATGTTTTTTGTCCGTGACTCACCAGATCGGGGCGGATAAGCTTCCTCTTCATTCAACGGCGTGACGACCCGCTCGTCGGCCATTCATCAGGACGGGACTGATGTCAACGGCACTCCTGTCGTTCAAATTGGGGCCGGTGCAGCCTTTTATTGAGGCGGCCCGGACGATCCGCGACCTGTGGAGCGGCAGCTACCTGCTTTCGTGGCTGACCGCTCACGGCATCAAGGCTCTGTTCGACGGAACGGACGTGAAGCCAGGCGTAACCTTCGTAACCCCGGACACGAATTCATCGAGAAATCCGCTCCTTCGGGCAGTCATTGAGGGTGAAAAGGGTAACAACGATGCCACTCTCGCCTGCCTGCCACACACGTTCGCAGCCGAGGTGCCGGCGGCCGAGGCGGCGACGATGAGGGATGCGATCCTGAATAGTGTTAGCGACGAATGGAAGCGGATTGCAGCGAGGGTGAAGAAGGCGATTGATCCACACTTCCAAAACGCTGCGCCGTGTTGGGACGAGAACTGGCAAGTGCAGATCGACAGCTATTTCGAGTTCACCTGTGTCGTGCTGCCGCTGGACGGACTGACTCACGAGGTGTTGGACCAATTACCGGTCGAACGAGACGATTCGCAGGGGAGCGACCCGGCCGCCCAACTCTGGGGCCGGTGTTGGAACTTATTGGGCGGACTACTCGACGCAACGCGGTCGGTGCGGCACGTCCCGCGGTACACACCAGACACGCGGGGCGGAAAGTGCCCGGTGAAATGCAGCCTACTCGGCAGCTTCGAGCAGATGGGGCCGGCCGACTTTAATGGTGCGCAGAAGTTCTGGGAGCAGGTCTCCACGCCGAATTGGTCCGGTATCAGCGGTACCCGGTTACAGTCGAAGGACAAGTTCTGTGCCATCAGCCTCGTGAAGCGATTCGCGTGGGCCGTGTACTGGAGTGCCGAACTGAATTTGAAGCCGGCGGCGCTCCGTTACTCCGACACACCGACGATGGCAGCGAAGAAGTGGCTTGCGGAAGAAGAAGTGATGGCCCTGGAGATGTTGCGGGACGAGCACGGTGCCTGGAACGGACAATGGCTGCACTGGTCGCGTGACGAACCCGGGAAGGGCAGCGGCGACCCGAAACGTCCTGCCGGGTTGAAGGGCCGGATCGATGCGAAGTCGGAAGCTCAGGGCGCGCCGCCGACGTACTACGCGCTGCTGCACCTCGACGGTGACAACATGGGTGACGTGTTCCAGGGGAGCACCGGGGCGCAGTTCGGCAACGGGATCGAGCGCTTCCAGCAGGTCACTAAGCGCCTCACTGACTTCGCGCAAAACGACGTGAAGCGCATCGTGACCGAGTGCTGCGGGGAACTCATCTATGCCGGTGGAGACGACGTGCTGGCTTTCCTACCGACCGAGACTGCTATCGAGTGTGCCGGACGATTGCGAAAGGCTTTTGAGCATGAGCAGCGGTTGCCCGGAGCGACCCTGTCGGGTGGGATCGCCGTCGTCCACTGGAAGGAAGACCTTCGATTCGCACTCGGTCAGGTTCGGGCGGCCGAAAAGCAGGCCAAGCGGATCGGCACGAAGTACGGAAACGCAGGCGTAAAAGACGCCCTTGCGGTCACCGTGTGTAAGCGCTCTGGCGAGCACACCACCGCCGTGATGGGGTGGCCTGAAACCGCGCAACTTCAGGATCTGATCCGGCAGTTTCAGGTCGGCGCCTCCGACCGCTGGGCATACAAGCTCAGCCAGGAACTCGAAACGCTGGTGCAACTCCCGGCTGCCGCCGGTCGCGCGGAGCTATTCCGCCTAGTGGATCGAGGCGAGTATCCAAACAAAGCGGCATTCCGCGAGACCGTCGAGAAATTATTCAACGGGTACGAAAAGCAGATGACCAGCGAGGATCGGAAGTGGCTGAACCCGGATGTGCTATCCGGCTTCGTCACACTCATGCAAACGGCTTCGTTTCTGGCGCGGGGGAGCGACTGAATGGACGCATCGCTCAATTGGGCGGGGCTTCGGCTCGACCCGCTCGACACCCTGTTCTTTCGCGATGGCCGGCCGTTCGATGCACCTAACCGCGTTGCCGGAGGTCTGCCCACGCCGCAAACGCTCGCCGGAGCGATCCGCACGGCGCTGCTTGCCCGCACCGGGTTCAATTTCGCCGAGTTCGCCCGTCGGCGGAAGGACGATCCGCTCCGGCTCCGCGCCGCGTTAAATGATAGCGGCCCGCCAGAATGTCAGCCGGTGTTTGACGCCAATTTCCGTGGCCCGTGGCTGGCCCTCGCCGGAGGAGATGGCAAGGTCGAACCGCTCCTGCCGATGCCCGAAACGCTCAAACGGGCCAAGGGCGATGAAAGCCGGCGTAGCGACGCCCGGTGGAGCGTGGCCAAACCGGACAAGGCCGTGCCGGGTTGGCAGTCCCCGTGCGGATTGCGTCCGCTTTGGCGGAAGGTGCCGGCCGACCCGAAGGCGGATGCTGAATGGCTCACGCTCACCGGGCTCAAAAAATTCCTCACCGGCAACCCCGAGGCTATCGCCCCCGGGACGGAGTGCGTGAAGCGAGACGAATTGGTCGCGGCCGACCACCGCATCGGCATCGTGATCGATCGGGAGACGCTCACGAGCGCCGACGGGCAGTTATACGCCATCAGTCTGCTGGCCCTGAAGCCGAGGCGGAAAGATGGGTCGGAAGTCTGCCTGTACGCTGAGTTGCATATCCCGGACACGTTAGCCGCCCTCTTGGACGGTGCGCTCGTTCCGTTCGGCGGCGAAGGGAAGTACGTCCGCGTCACGAAGGTCCGCGAGCAGGATTGGCCCAAGTACGACAGTTCGGCGAAGCACTCGATGTGGTATCTCGCCACGCCGACGTTTTTCGCCCCGGACGGCCCGCCGCTTCCGAAGCTCGGCGATCAGCTGATCGCCGCCGCGAGCGGGGCCGGGGTGCCGGTTTCGGGCTGGGACGTGGCCCGTAACTGCCCGCGGCCGACCCGCTTCGCCGTCCCGGCAGGCGCGATGTATTTCGTTGATGGGCCTGTCGATCCGAATCACTTTCTGAGCACCACCGACAACGCGGAATCGGACACCCTCCGCCAGGAGGGCTGGGGATACGCACTACCCGGACACTGGGAGGGACTGAATTGAGCCAAGAACCGACCACCGCCGGGTTGTTGGGCATCCACGCGTTGACGCCTTTGCACCCCGGAGCCGGGACCGCGCTGGGCACCGTGGACCTGCCCGTTCAGCGGGAGCGCCACACCCACTGGCCGAACATCGCCGGCAGCGCGCTCAAAGGCATTTTGAGGGATGCCTGCCGCGAGCTGGTGAAGAAAGATCACAACGGTGACCGCACCAAGGCGAACGAAGCCGAGGTCATCACCACCTTGTTCGGCCCGCCGCAAGGGAGCAGCCAGGACGCTGCGGCGGCCGGTGCCGTCAGCATCACCGACGCGCGGTTGCTGGCGTTCCCGGTGCGGTCACTCAAAGGGGTATTCGCCTGGGTCACGTGTCCGGCGGTAATGGAGCGATTCGCGCGCGATTGCAAGCTGGCGGGCCTTACTGCCAGCAACGCTTCGGCACTCAAGCCGAATGATGCGTTGTCGGCGATGATCCCGAGTAATTGTCCGTGCAAGGTCGGTGAACAGGGTAAGACCCAATACCTCCTCCTTGAGGAGTTTAAGCTGGACGTGGTCACTGGTGATCCGACGGCGTGGGCGGAATGGGTCGCGAGCCGACTCCTACCGACATCCGCAGAGTACCAGGACACGATAACGCGCTTTGATCGGCAATTGGTGGTCGTTCACGACGACGACTTCTCTCATTTCGTGAAGTATGCCACCGAGGTTACGGCCCGCATCGGGTTGGATTACGAGACGAAAACCGTGAAGGGCGGGGCGCTCTTCTACCAAGAGTTTCTGCCGACCGAGACGCTGCTCTATTCGGTGCTCATCGTTAACAGTGCGCGGGCACGTGGAGAGCAGAAGTCGGCCGCCACACTGATGCCGGACTTGGCCAAGCGCATCGCAGATATTCCGAACAGCGTGCTGCAAATCGGCGGCGACGAGACGACGGGCAAGGGGTACTGCTCTGTCCGCCTGACGACCGGGGGTGCGAAGTGAGCGACACCAAGCGAACGCCCGATCAACTGCGGGCCACGCACGCCTGGGAGGCGGTGGAGTTGGTTCTCAAGAAATTCCCGCCGTCAACCGTCACAGAAAGCGGCAAGCCACTGAAGCGACCTCACCCCCAAGCGAAGAAGTTCGGCGGGGCCGTCCGCAAATTGCCGGTCCGCATCATGGCGTCTGGGCTGGGTCAGGCACTCGCCTTCCTCAAAGCGAAGGATCAGACGCCGGACCTGCTTGACACGCTCAGCGATTGGGTGCTGAAGAAACGGAGCCAGACTGCTCTGCTCGAAGCCGTTATCGCCGGTACCGCCGACACTCTCCGTCAGCATACCGCCGAAACCCTCGCCTACTTGCAGTGGCTCAGCCGCTTCTGCGAGGCGAACAACCTGACCGATGACGACAACGCTGGCGGGGGCTGACCACAATGTCCACGAATCTAATCGTTCCGTTACCACGCGACGTGACCCGTGTTCTCAGTACCCTTGCTGACCAAGACGGGCTCCTTCCAGGCGCGCATCCCGGGTTGACGCTGGACAAATACGGGCTGTGTTGTGACGAGCAACTCGGTAAGGTTGATCTTCAGAAGGACGTTCAGAAGCCGGTGATCGAGCAGATCGTTCGGTTATCGAATGATCCCCCTCTGTCGCGGCCCGAATTCGACTTGCTGTTCAGCCGCTGGAAGGCGACCATCGGCAGCGTCGGGTTCACCGGCAAGACCGCCGGCCCGCTCACCCTTCACCTCACTCGTGCGTCGGCCTTGGAGAATGCCGGCATTTGCTTACACCGCATCTACGGGTTCGTGTACCTGCCCGGCACCGGGCTGAAGGGTTTGGCCCGCTCGTTCGCGTGCGAAGTGTGGCTCGGCGAGCAACCCAACAAAGCCGCCGCGTGGCAGAAGATCAACGCCGTGTTCGGTGCCGCCCCGTCGCCGTGGCTGAACGACTTGGCGAAGCGGCACGAACAGCCAGTTCCAAAGGAGGCGAGTGTAGGCGCAGTTGTGTTCCACGACGCTTGGCCAGAACGTTGGCCGCGGCTGGTGACGGACATCCTGAACAACCACCACACGAAGTATTACTCGGACGGGGCGGCACCAGGGGATTGGGAAGACCCGGTGCCGGTGTACTTCTTGAGCGTCGAGCCGGGCACACCGTTCCGGTTCGCCGTCGCCCCGCGGCGGAATGACGCCGACTCCGCCGAATTAGTAACGTTGGCCCGCGAGTGGTTGATCGGCGGGCTCACGCAGCTCGGGGCCGGCGCCAAGACGGCAAGCGGGTACGGCGACTTCATCATCGAAGAGCCGGAGATCAAGCCAATTCGCCCTGCCAACCGGCCGACGTTTACCGCCACGCTGGAGCTAGTGACACCGGCGTTCTTGGCTGGGGCGAAACAGCAAGCCGACGACTGCGACCTGCGGCCGAGTACGCTTCGCGGGCAACTCCGATGGTGGTGGCGAACCTTGCACGCCGGCTTCGTGTCAGTCGATGACCTCCGCAAGATGGAAGCCGCGATCTGGGGTGACACGAAAACCGGCGGTGCCGTGCGGGTTACAGTGCGCGAGGTGCCGGGCACTCGGCAGGTAAGCTCCTATGACCGCCGGCAGGTGATTCGCCACCACCGCATCCCGCAACCTACCGACGGGTCCATTCCTGGTCTCGCCTACCACAGTTACGGCATGGACGATGCGAAAGGAAGACGGCACTACGTCGAACCAGGAGCGAAGTGGAAAGTAGCTGTAACTGCACGGACCAGCCGGTTCGCGGATAAGGTTGTTTCCTCCGAAATCATTCTCCGACAAGCAACCACTGCCCTCCAACTGCTCCCCCAGTTCGGCGGCGTGGGGGCGAAGAGCCGCAAAGGATTCGGTTCGTTCGCCGATCTTTCCGATTTTGACCTTGGAGCTGTTAGACGGGTCGCGACGGAGTACCGGACGGCGTGTGGGTTCGGAGAAAATGAGTTTAGCGATCAACTCGCACTGAGCCCGAGTTTGCAATTGATGCTGGGGCCAGTTGAAATACCGACCGAAGGAACGAACTCGTGGGTGGCGCTGAACGAGTTGGCGGCCTCGGTCCAGCAGTTCGTAAAGTGGGTGCAGCCTAAACATTGCCGAAGGTGGCTCGGCCTTCCTCGGCGGTTGCGCGGTGCAACTGGTCCGCGGGTGGCGCACGAATCAAGACACGCTTCGCCCGCGGTATTCCATTTCGCGCGCGCCGCCGACGGTTGCTTGGTGGCCCGTGTGGTAGCGTTCCCAGCGGCCGAGTTGCCAAACGTCGCCGAGAGCCGGCATATTCTTGGCGACCTGCTTAAGGCACTGCAAAGCGATTTACCGCAACGGTTCGACGCGATCAGACCGCCTCCACAATCACCACCCAGCCCGCGTCCCGCAGGGCTATCGAAACGCCCATCAGGGACGCTGGTCCAAGTCTCCATTCTTGGGAAACGAGTGAAGGGTGGGTTCGACGTTCAAGAAGCCGGGCGAAATCCGGGAACGCTGACCCTCGGCACACCAACACCCGGAGCCGACACCGGCGACGGGAAACCAGTGATGGTGTGGATTCTCGATGACAAGCCAGACAAGCCGCAATACAAGTGGCCGGACGCACCAAAACAAGGAAAGAAATGATGCCTCGTACTTTCGTCTGCCCGGCTGGTACTAGCGCTGCCAAAGGAGTCGTCAGCCCGGAGAAACTGAGTGAATGGGTACGCGCCCAGCCAGATGAGGGGACGGCTGCTCGGATTCTGTTTGAACAAGTGGCAAAATGGCCTCCGGATGGAGACAACCTCAAGAAATTGTCGGCCGAGGTTCACTCCCTCACCCGAATGGCAGTGAGCGGAAAGGACCGAGTGCTTCTACTCGCTTCGGAGACGATCGACGGTGGAACGTGCTGTCACGCCGTGCGGCACTACCTGGAGAAGTACCACCCTGGCATCGCGTGCGAGGTACAGACGGTGGTCGGCTTGCAGGTGTCAGACGCCGACCGCTTTCGCTCCGAGGGAGTAGTAAACTTCGTCCGCGCCTGCCTGACCGCAGTAGAGGATTTCGGTCGCGAAAACGTGGTACTGAACTTGACGAGTGGGTATAAAGCGTTGGCCCCGTACCTAGTCCTCGTAGGAATGCTGAAACGAGTAAGGTGCCAGTACCTTTTCGAACAGTCTAAAGACGTACTTACTCTACCGCCACTCCCGGTCGCTATCGATCACGGGCCTTTTGAACGCTACCGCGAACTGTTCGCCGACATCGAACGAGACACAGACATCTCGCGAGAGCGGTGGGAGGAGGAAGTAAAGCGCAATGATCGTGAAGCCCTGGAATCTCTAGTCGAAGTCGTCGGAAATCGGGTAACGTTGTCTGGCGTTGGCTTGCTTCTGCTCGACGACTATCGCAAGCCGGCGACACTCGTCCCTTTCCTATCGCGGAGGGCATGGGAGGAGTGTCATGGTAACTTGGCTCAACTCGCCACGCGTAACCCTTACGAGTATTTAGGCCGTATGGCCGCAGCCTGGGATTTTAAAAGCCCCGACGTTCACATTAATAATGGCAACGGCACATACTGGTTGAAGCCGGGGCGCACCACCGACCGCTACTTGGTGTCCGTAGAAGGGTGGAAGTTGCTGGTTTGGCGTGCAATACGTGAGGATCAGGTCGGGGCCGACTACCCGGCAAAAGTTGCGGTAAATCCTATAACCGATCGCACCCGACATAGCCCGTTCAGCCGGATGGAGTTTGCCGATTGATTCGACCTCGCAGGAAATCATACCCGTGTTATTGCTCAACTTCGCTCATCCGCTGACTAATACTCACCTCGCCCGCATCACTGAATTGGCCGGGCGAGATATTGAGCGGCTTCTTGCGATTTCAACCCATTTCGATCATGCCCAATCCTTCGTTGAGCAAACGCACGCCCTCCTCAACTCCATTGGGCTTGAGACCAACCAATGGCAGACACTCCCATTGATGGTAAACCTCCCCAGTTTTGCTCCGATCGCAGCGATTTTGCTTGCCGAACTCCACGGCCGGTGTGGCTACTTCCCCACGACCATTCGGTTACGGCCTATCGCCGGAAGCGTCCCGTCGATGTTCGAGGTTGCTGAACTGCTCCACCTTCAGGCGATTCGCGATCATGCCCGTCTTCGTCGCTGAGCTATTACGGCGGCGCGAAAGATAAACAGGCCCGAATCGCTGGAAATCGCAGGCAATGACTGCCGTGCCGCTAGCATTAATGCGTATCTTGCGTGCCACCGTAGTAGTTTGGGCGGAAGTGATTTCAGGCAAAGTAGCGTTTTTACACCGCTGCGGCCGAAGCGGGCGTTGGCGGCCCCTGCGAAGCTGGTGGCGCCTGCCGCATTTTAGCCCGGCGCTCTACTCAACCGCGGCATTGACGGCCGCGTCCGGGCCGGCGCCGCCGATCCCGGTCAGCAGGTGACCGCGGCGGGCGCTGCGGTGGTACGTGAGCGCGGTGCCGTAGGGGGACTTGTCAACCGGGTGCAGGAAGAGCCCCATCGTCCCCCACTTCCCCTCGACCAGCACCGGCTGCCCCTCAGCCACGTACCGCACCAGCGCGGTGTGCGACACCGTGCCGTTGTTGCGGTACACCACCACGTCGCCCGGTTGCGGCTGGGCGACTTCGGCGTAGCCGTTCTCCTTGAGAATCAGTTCCACGTCGTCGGGGCTGAGCAGGAACTTGCCCCCGGTGAACACCCAGCCGTGGCAGTTGAACTCGTCCGACGGCCCGGCGTGGCGGATCACCTGATCGTCCAACTTGGTGTCGCGGAGCAACCTCTCTTCGGGGCTCGAGAGGGTTTCGGGAGCGCGGGGCGACTGCGGCTCTTTGAGGACCACCGGGGTGCCGCGGTCGGTCGTCGCGCTGGCCCGCTCGGTGGGGCGGTTCGGCTGGCGGCCGAGCACAACTTCGAGGTCCAGCGTCTGATCCTCGGTGAGCTGCTGGTCGGCGTGATCGAACCACACCGCCGCACCGATCACGACCGCCAGCCCGCCCACGACGAGCCCGGCCCCGCGGGCGGCCGGCTTGCGGAGCAAAGCACCGGCCGCCGCGAGCCGGCGGTGGAACCAGCCGGAGCTGAACAGGTTAACGACAACCAGTGCCGCCGCGAGTATCGCGGCGGCTCGCTCCGCGAGTTCGCGGTGCGTGAGCGTGCCGAGGGCTGCGACCGCCGCACCGCACCCCGCCACGCCCAGGAGCGTTCGGAGCGCCACCAGTCCCCCGCGCCAACCCAGGGCCAAGTTCGCGCACCCGAAGAGCATCAGCCCCGCGCCCACGGTCACGAGGAAGAAGAAGCGTTCGAAGTGTTCGGTACTGTTCACGGTCGCCCTTGGCTTGCGACAGCCTTCCGCGTCTCTCGGACGTCCAACCTACTTCACTTCTAACACGCTGCGGGTTAGGCGGTAGTGAGTGCGAGTTGGGAAAAATCGGTGAGTCGCCTTTCGGAAAAATGAGAGCCCGTCGTAATAATCTGCACCACGAGAAGATTCCATCCCCGCACGTGGGTTCGCGTTTATTAATCGGCCAAGCCGTTTTGAGGTGTGTACTTACCACGGCTCACCCGGTCACCAACACCGCAACCTTGGTATCAGCACTGTCACACCGGTTGAACAACCAGGGTTCCAGATCGTACCACAAATTGAGCCGGTCGGGCGGAGTGGCGCCGACCGCCGAACGCGGCGAGAAACGTTGACAGGCCCGCTGACCCGTCGGCATCCGGCGTCAGCGCCCCGCGGGTACCTAATTCGTCACCTCAGGCATACCATGCGAACTCTCCTGATCTTTCTCATTTTGTTGCCCCTCATTTTCGGCGCCACCGCTCCAGGCGTGCCCTCGGTAAACCAACAACCACCGGTCGCGCCAAAGACCGTGAAGGTCGCGGCGGTTCAGTGCTCGTCCGACCTCGGTGATGTCGCAGCCAACACCAGGAAGCTGACGGCACTGGCTCAGGAAGCGGCCAAGGCCGGCGCGAAGTTCGTCGTGCTGCCCGAAACGGCCATCACGGGGTACCTGTCGCAGGACCTCAAGACGAACTGGCACATCAAAGGAATGCCCATCGAGAAGCGGTTCGAGGGTAAGGACCCGAAAGGCTTCGCGGAAGAAGTACCCGGGGCTTCCACCAAACACTTTTGCGCCTTGGCGAAAAAACTCGGCATCTACCTCACGGTGCCGCTGCTCGAGGTGGACTTCACGAAGGGAAAGGACGCGCCGCGGTACTTCAACACAGTGTGCCTCGCGAGCCCCAAGGGCGAGTTGGTCGCGCACTACCGGAAGCTGACGCCGTGGCCGTACCCCGAGAAGTCGTGGGCCACCGCCGGCGACCGCGGCGTGCAGGTGTACGACACCGAGTACGGCCGCGTCGGGCTCGGCATCTGTTTCGACATCCACACGGTTCTGGAGAAGTACGAGCCGCACGCGATCTGGTGCCTGCTGTACCCGATCGCGTGGGTGGACCAAGAGCACCCGGCGGAGTGGATGTGGGAGAAGCTGCCAGCGCGGGTGAAGCCGTTCAAGCACCACCTCGTCGGCGCGAACTGGAGCGTGGACAAGAAACCGGACTGGCGCGGGTACGGGTTCAGCGTGATCGTGTCGAACGAGGGTACAGTGATCGCGGGCGCGAAGAGCCTGTACGGCAGCGAGATCGTGTACGCGGACCTTCCGACCGCGAAGTGACGCGATACAACACCCCGCATGAACATCGTCGTTTTCGCACTTTTGGCCGCAGGCGCCGGGGCGTGCATCGCGCTGCAAGCGTCGGCCAACGGGAACTTCCGCAAGAACCTCGGCGACAACCCCCTCGCCGCCGCGTACCTGTCGATTTGCGGCACCATCGTCACCGCCACGCTCGCCGTTCTGCTGTTGCGGCCCCGCGTTCCGGAAATGACCGCGGTGCGCGAGACGCCGTGGTGGAACTGGATCGGCGGGCCGCTCGGGGCGCTCATCGTGCTCGCCGGGGCCGCGCTCGCGCCGCGGCTCGGCGCCGCCCTTTTCATCGCCCTCGTCGTGGCGGGGCAGTTGATCTGCTCGCTGGCGCTCGATCACTTCGGGCTGATGGGGCTGGCGCAGCAGGCGCTGACCCCCGGCCGGGTGCTCGGCGCGGTGCTCGTCGTGGCTGGGGTGGTGTGCGTCAAATTCCTGTGACCGTGGCCACGGCTATTTCTTCGGCGCGGCGTACTGGCGTAGGTCGATCTCGTCGGGCTTTTGCTCCAGTTTGGCGCGAGGTGCCAGCCGCGTTTCGGAAACACCGTACGATTTATTAGCCATCTCGACAACACTTTTTGTACTCATCATGAAGCTCGGCCGCCCAACCTGGCCGAACGATGCCTTTGCGAATCCACTTACGGCACAGGCGGTGAACACCTCGCGGAGTTCCTCCGCCGCATGATCCTTGTATGCAATGATGCGAAGTCCCTTCGGCCCTTGCGGGTCGGCGTGGGCGCGGCGCAGGTACGCTGTGAGGCTGTCGAGGTCCCGGCAGGTGACCTCGGCGGCGCGGCCGTTCACCACCTCGCGCACCACCAGCGGGTGCGACGATTCCTTATCGCTGACGAACACTTCAATGTCCTTGCCCAGTTCGAGAGCGGCGTTCGCCTCCTCCAACTTCATCTTCTCGGCTTTCAGGTTCTCGAGCGTCACGCCGAGTAGCATCCGCTGCTTTTCTAAATT
Source organism: Gemmata algarum (assembly GCF_034097035.1). NCBI lineage: Bacteria > Pseudomonadati > Planctomycetota > Planctomycetia > Gemmatales > Gemmataceae > Gemmata > Gemmata algarum. Next base: position 7,991 of record NZ_JAXBLV010000227.1, on the reverse strand, counting down.
GGCGATGAGCCGGTCGATTCGCCTCGCATCTTTCTGATCTTCGGCGGATGCCGGGGGCGGAGCGGGGGCGGCCAGCGGTTCGGTCGCACGCGCCGCGTTTGACGTGCGCCCCGCCGTGCCAAACGTGAACACCCCGGCCCCGGCCAGCAGCACCAGAACTGCTGCGGCGGTCATCATCTTCTTCATCCAGAACATGTGAAGCACTCCGTCGGCGAGTTGTGCCACGGCCGGGGACAGTCCCGGGGCGGCGAGTCGGGACATCGTGACAACCGACGCGGAGCGGGTCGTTGCTCGGGCCAAACCCGCCGGCAGCGCCGCCCCGCCTGCGGCCAGGGCCGCGGGCGCACCGGTCCCGAGGCGAGCCCGCAGGCGCGTCAGCGCCCGGTTGAGCCGGGCCGACAGGGTTCCCTCCGGGCACCCCAGGCGCTCGGCGGCCTCGCGCCGCGTGAACCCCTGAAGGTGGCACAGCACCACGGCGGCCCGCTCGCGCTCGGACAGGGCGAGCAGGGCCGCGTCCAGATCGAGCCGTTCCGCGTTCGGGTCGGCCGGCGCGAGCGGTTCGTGCTCCATCGGACCGTTCACGGCGGCGCGGCGGCGGTTGGCGCGGACCACGTTGCGCGCGGTCAGCGCCGCGACCCGGTACAGCCAGGGGCCGAGCGGCGTGTCGCGATCGAGCTTGGCCGCACGGCGGAGCAGCACCAAGAACGTCGCCTGGAATGCGTCCTCGGCGTCCTGCGTGTTGGCGAGCGTGCGGCGGCACGCGCCCCACACCACCGGCCCGTACCGGCGGACCAGTTCGGTGAACGCAGCCTCGTCCCGCTCGCGCAGGAAACGGTCGATCAGGTTCCGGTCGGGAGCGGGCACCGCACCGCTCCCGCGAAGGACTGTCAGAAGCCGGCTCATGCCCCCATAGTGTCCGGAAACCGCCCGGCGCGTGCGGAAAATCCGCCGGGCGCGCGTAAAACACCCGCATGAACCCAATCGACAGCCTCTTCCAGCGGTTGCGCGCCCAGAAGCGCGCCGCGTTCATGCCGTTCCTGACCGCCGGCGACCCCGACATCGCGTTCACCCGCGAACTGCTGCCCGCGGTCGCCGAGGCCGGCGCCGACCTGATGGAGATCGGGTTCCCGTTCTCCGACCCGATCGCCGACGGCCCGGTGATTCAGGCGTCGTACACCCGCGCGCTGAACCACAAGCTCAAGATCGCCGACGTGTTCGCGGCCCTGCGCGACACCGCCGCCCGGCCCGACTGGTCCGCGCCGCTGGTGTCGATGGCGTCCTACTCGCTCATGTTCAAGATGGGGCCGACCGCCTTCATCGAAGCGGCGCAGAAGGCCGGCGTGAGCGGGGCCGTGGTTCCCGACGTGCCGGTCGAAGAAGCGGATGAGCTGTCCAAGCTCGCGCGCGACCGCGACTTCAAGCTGATCCTGCTCGTCACCCCCACCACCTCGCCCGAGCGCGCCGCGAAGGTGGTGCAGGCGTGCAGCGGGTTCGTGTACGTGGTCAGCGTGGTCGGCATCACCGGCGCACGCGAAGCGCTCCCGAGCGCGCTGCGCGAGCAGCTCGCGCGGCTCCGCACGATGACCGACCTGCCGCTGTGCGTGGGGTTCGGGGTGAGCCGGCCGGAGCAGGTGCGCGACCTCAAGGAGATCGCCGACGGGGTCATCGTGGGCAGCGCGGTGGTGAAGAAGCTCGAAGCCGCCGGCGCCGATCGCGCAAAGGGTCTGGAAGACGTGAAGCGCTTCGTCGCGGAACTTCGCGCCCCGTTGGGGTGATAGAGGCCGGGTTCACCGCAGAGGGCACGAGAGGGCGCAGAGAGAAAAGCCGAAGAGCGTTGAGCTTGCCCTCTGCGGTGAACCCGGCCTTTACTCTTCGCCCGCGCCGGACAGCACCACCGCGTACCCGCGGTTCTCGATCACCGAGCAGTCGCCGAACGTGTCGAAGATCAGCGGCATCACCGCGGTCGGCATCTTCGTGACGAGGTAGTACCGGCCGCCGGGCTTCAGCAGGTCGCGCGCGCCCTCGATGAACAGCCGCGTGATCTCCGACTTCGCGTAGTACGGCGGGTTCGCCAGGATCACGTCGAACTTGTCCTCCTCCAGCCCCTGAAGCCGGGTCGCGTTCACGAACCGCGCGTTGGCGACGCCGTTCGCCTTGGCGTTGAGTTCCGCGAGCGCGATCGCCCGCAGGCTGCTGTCGATGAACGTGACCCGCGCGTCCGGCCCCGCCATCCCGCCCGCCAGGCACCCGACCGCGCCGTTGCCGCAGCCCAGGTCGAGGACGGTGTCGCCGGGGCGGATCTCGGCGACTTCGAGCATCGCCCGCGAACCGGCGTCGAACCGGCCGTAGCTGAAGGTGCCGGGGCGCGACACGAACTCCATCGACGCGCCGGCGCCGATCTTGGCGTGGTACTTCACCTCGTGCCGCCGGCGGCTCCCGCTCTCCTCCGTCTTCGTGCTGAAGAACGCCATGCCGTTCTCGCTCGCCGGCGTCTCCCCGCACTTGCCGAAGATCTTCTTCTGGAGCTTCGCGAACTGGCTGTCGCGCTCGTACTCGGAGAGCGTCAGGAACAGCCCGCCGACCGTGAGGACGTGCGCGGCCTGCTCCACGATGTCCAGCTTCAGCTCGCGGTCCGCCTGCGAGGACGCCGGGAAGATCACCGTGCCGAACCGCTGCGGCAGGTCCCACATGTCCGCGACCGTGACCACCTCGGCTTTCGCCTCCACCTCGGCGAGCGTCTCGCGCACGCGGTCGGTCTGGTGCAGGTCGAGCTGCGCGCAGGTGACTTCGGTTTCGGGGAGGTCGAGCGCCTTCACGAGGTTGGCGACCGGCCACGGCGGGCCGACCGCGATTAGCACCGGCGGCTTGACGCGGTGCGCGACCGTGGCGAACAGTTCGGTAACGTGCTTCATACGTGCATTGTAGCTCCCGGGCTCTTCTGGAGCGCGGGCCGCTGGCCCGCTTCAGCCGCACCTGCGAAACACGTCAACAAATAAGCGGGTTGCGGCCCCACCGGGCTCCCGGAGCTGGGCGGGGGCCGCGCTCCGGCCGTTCACTCCACGGCCATCGGGATGCGGGCGGCCCGCTGGGGGGCGCCCGTTGCCGGTCGCGCGTGCGGCATCGGCGCCACCGGCGGCGGGGCCGGGGCCGCCAGAGGCACGGCGCCGATCGCGCCGCCCGCCGCGCCGGCCTTCGCGCGCCGCCACGCGGCCACGTCCTGCGAAACCACCTCCACCGCCTTCAGCAGTTGCCCGTCGGTCCCCCGCGCCCAGTCGGCGGGCGTCACCTCCACCGGCACGTCGGGGGCCACGCCCTGGTTCTCCAGGTTCACGCCGTCGCGGGTGTACACGCCGATGCGCGGCAGCCGGAACGACGAGCCGTCGATCAGGCGGGTGCTCCCGGTGCCGATCACGAACCCGCCGGTCGCCTGCCCCACGACCTTCCCCAGCCCCAGCGCGCGGAACGCGTGCGGGAAGATCTCGGCGTCCGAGTACGACCGGTTGTTCGCCACCACCACCATCGGCTTCGTCCACTTGCGGTCGGTGGCCCGGAGCACCATCCCCTCGCCGCCGTCGCGCTGCTTGAAGAACGTGTGCTCCTTCCCGGCGAGGTAGTTCAGCACCTGGTCGTGCGTGAACCCGCCGCCGTTGAACCGCACGTCGATGACGAGCGACTCCTTGTCGAAGTGGTCCGAGTACAGCGCCCGCACGAACGCGTCGAGCCCCGCCTCGTCCATGCTCGGGATGTGGATGTACCCGGCCTTGCCGTTGCTGGCCTTCGCGACCGCCGCGGCGTTCAGCTCCACCCACCGCTCGTACATGAGCTGCGCCGTGCGGGTGCGGCTCGCGGCGACGATCTCCACCCGGCGCTTCGTCTTGGCGTCCTTCGGGTCGGACGCGAGCTCGACCTGAACGCCCTCGCCGATCTTGTTGTTCAGCAGCTTCGAGACGTTCGCCGCGGGCGTGAGCGGCACGCGGTCGATCGCCAGCACCACGTCCCCGGGCTTGATGTCCAGCCCGCGCTTGTCCGCCGGGCCGCGCTTGAGCACCTCGAGCACCTTCAGCCCCGGGCCGGTGTACGTGTCGTCGAAGATCAGCCCCAGGTCGGCGGTCCACTCGTCCGGGGCCGGCATCCGCCCGCTGATCCCCAGGTGCGACGCGTTCAGCTCGCCGAGCATCAGGGACACGAGCGCGTACAGGTCCTCGCGGGTCGCGGTGTGGGCCACGAGCGGCAGGAACTTCGCCCGCACCGCGGCCCAGTCGGCCCCGTGGTGCGCGGGGTCGTAGAAGTTGTCCGCCAGCGCCCGCCAGCACTGCGCGAACATCTCGTTGAACTCCTCGTCCCGCTTGATCGTGATCTTGGCGCTGAACGGCACCCGGGTCGGGTCGAGCGGCGGGGTCCCGAACGAGAACCCGGTGCGCAGGTAGCACAACTGGCCGGACCCGTTCAGGAAGTACACCGTCCCGTAGCTCTTCTTCGACCACCGGATCCAGCTCGGCGTCTGGTTGCCGCTCGTCATCCGGGTGAGCGCCTGGCCGTTGCTGCTCACCACCCACAAATCGTCGCCGCTGGAGGCCGAGCGGAACGCGACCTGGGAACCGTCCGGGGAGACGGCGCCGTACTCGGCGCTCATCGTGGTCGGGCGCTCGACGCGCAGGTGCAGGTCGTCCCAGTCGATCTGGTCCGCGGGGGGGCGGGTGCCGCCGTCGGCGACCGGCTTCTGGAGCGACACCACCTGAACCCCATAGGCGCCGCGCCGCTGGCCCACGAACGCCAGCTTCCCGTTCGTGCGGCTCCACGACACGTCACTGTTCCACGTCGCGTGCCGTGACACGTTCACCGGGGCGCCGGTTCCGTCGGTCGCCTGGATGTAGACCTCCGCCGCGAACGAGCCGTCCATGCGGCAGTACGCGATGTGCTTGCCGTCCGGCGCCCAGTCGTAGTCGAGCACCTTCTGGGCGCTCACGAGGACCCGCTGTTCGGAGCCGTTGGGCCGCATCAGCCAGAGCTTCCCCTCGCGGACGAACGCGACCCGGTCCCCCGCCGGGCTGAACGTCGGGTTCAGCTCCTCGCTGCCGGTGGCGGTGAGTTTGGTCGTTTTGAACTTGTGGGCTTTGACGAGTTCGGTGTGCTCGGGGTCGTCGCTTTCGAGCAGGTAGAGGTCCGTCGTGCCGCCGCGGTCGGAGGCGAAGAGGATCTTCTTGCCGTCCGGCGACCACGCCGGGTTCGAGTCCGCGAACTCGTGCTCGGTGAGCCGCGTCGCCTTGCCGCCCCCGGGCACCTTGGTGAGGAACAACTGGCCGTGGACCACCAGCACCGCGTGCTGCTCGTCCGGCGCGAGCGCGTACTCGGTGGCGTCGCGGGTGTAGGTGTGGGTGCGCTCGGTGTTCGACTTGTCGTCGGCGTTCACCTCGATGGCGAGCTTGCGCGGCGGGAGGTCGCTGCGGGCGCTCGCGACCCACAGGTCTGCACCGAGTTCGTACACGATCCAGTCCCCGTTCGCGGAGAGCCGCGCCCGGCGCACGGTGTCGTCGTCGTGGGCCGTAATTCGTTTCGCCGGCCCCGCCGGGGTGAAGTCGGGGGCGAGCGGCTGGCGCACGACGTTCGCGCACCCGGGCTTGCTCTGGCTCTCGGTGACGTAGAAGAGTTGCCGGGCGTCCGGGGCGAACATCGGGTAGGAGTCCTGGCCGTCGAACGTGGTGACGCGCGTCGGGTTGGAGCCGTCCGGGCCGCTGATCCAGATGTCGTCGTTGCTGGACCCGCGGTAGCCGCGGCGGTACCACGTGCCCGGGCCGCGGACGAACGCCACCGCCCCGCCGGTGGGCGCGAAGTACGCCTCTTTCGCCTCGAACAGGTTCAGCTTGCGCTCGGCGCCGCCCTCGGCCGGCACCACGAAGCACTCGGTGTTGATCGGGTACGCGACCGAGCGCGGCGACGAGAACACCACCCCCTTCCCGTCCGGGGTCCAGCCGGTCACCATGTCGGGCGCGCTGTCGAAGGTCAGCCGCCGGGGCTTGCCGCCGGCGGCCGAAACCACGAACACGTCGTACTGGCCGAACCGGTTCGAGGAGAACGCGATGAGCCGCCCGTCGGGGCTGAACACCGGGTTGACGTCGTGGGCCTCGTGCATGGTCACCGGCCGGGCGACGCCGCCGATCGCCTCGACGGTCCAGATGTCACCGAGGTAGCTGAACGCGACGGTTTTTCCGTCGGGGGAGATGTCCGGCGTGCGGGCGAAGCGGATCGGCTCTTGGGCGGCGGCGGGAGAGGAGGTGAGGGCCGCGAGAACGAGGGCGCGAAGGTACAAGCGCATAAGTTCGGCCTTCCCTGAAACACGGAAGTGTGCTCGGGTTCACGAGCAGGTCACGCGGGGTTCACACCCCACTGTAACCGACCGGGGTGGCGGGTTCCAAAAGGAATGACGAGCAGAAGTTGCCGCGATTAACACGTCGCCGGGCGGGTTTCACGGTTCGGGCGTCTCGGCGCTCCGCGGCTCACGTTTTAAGCCCGGTGGAACAGGCCATCGGTACGGGTCGGGATTTCTGAAGAGGCTGTGAGACTTTAGCGAATGCACCGTGACACATGAGCCACATTAGGGTTAGTATCACCATTGACCCATTCTGCCCGCATCTGGGGTGTGCCATGTGGAAGAAGTGCCTCGCGTTCTCCGGGATGCTCGGCCTGATCGTCTTGCTCGACCCGACCCCAACCACGGCCCAGTTCGGCGGTGGTAAAGGCGGCAAAGGTGGTAAGGGCAGCGGCGGCTTTAACCCCGCTAGCTTCGGTCAGCCCAGTGGCGGCGGTTCCGGTCAACCCGACGGCGGTGGTCAACCGGGTGGCGGTGGCTTCGGCGGTAGAGGTGGCTTTGGCGGTGGTCAACCGGGCGGCGGTGGCTTCGGCCCGCCCGGCGGCGGCTTCGGCGGTGGCCAACCGGGTGGCGGTGGCTTCGGCGGTAGAGGTGGCTTTAGCGGTGGTCAACCCGGTGGTGGCGATCAGGGCGGATTTGGCGGGCGTGGTCCAGGTGGCGGCAACTTCGGCCAGCCCGGCGGTGGCGATCAGGGCGGGTTTGGTGGGCGTGGCCCTGGTGGCGGCGGTGGCGGTGGTGGGATGGGCGGGCGCGGCGGGATGGACCCGGAGCGCGGCTGGCAGATGCTCCAACGGCTGACAAACAGCACCGGCGACACCGTGGACCTCGGTGCAATCCCTCCGCAAACGCGCGAGTGGATGAAAGGCATGATTGAGCGAAGCGGCGGCGTCCCGCTGCCGGAATCGGGCATCATGTCGAAGGCCCAGTACCTCGACCACCAAGCCCGGAACGAGGCGGCCCGCGCCGCGAACGCTCAAAACAACCCGAACGGCGGACCGGGCGGCGACCGCGGCCGATTCGGTCCGGGAGGCCCTGGCGGTCCCGGCGGCCCCGGTGGTCCCGGCGGCTGGGATCCTAACAACGGTGGCGGCTGGGGCGGCGGTTGGGGGGACGTGCAGCGCCCGCCCGAGAAAAAGGAAACCGAGGAAGAGCGCCCGGTCGCGATGCGGTACGGCAAGCTGCCAAAAGACCTTCCGTCGTGGTTCGATGAGTACGACACCGACCAGGACGGCCAGATCGGGCTCTACGAATGGCGCAAGAAGAAGAGGGACATCGACGAGTTCACGGAAATGGACCTGAACGGCGACGGGTTCGTGACCGCCGACGAGTACCTGCGGTTCACCCGCCAGCAGAGCATCGACAAGAAAATCGCCAACTACGAAGAAACCGGCACGCGGCCCGGCTCGTGGGGGCTGGGGCCGACCGGCCCGTCGTCCGGTGGCGACGGCTCGAACACGCGGAGCAAGGGTCCCGGCGGCCAGGGCGGTTGGGGCGGCCCCAAGGGCGGTGAGTCGGGTAGCAAGGGTGATCGCAGCGAGAAGGGCGACCGCGGCGAGAAGGGCGACCGAAAGGGCAACCCGTGGTCGAAGAAGAACTGAGCCCGCGCAGACGGCCCGCTGAAACG
>NZ_JAXBLV010000226.1:0-35828 GCF_034097035.1 Gemmata algarum | reverse complement strand
GGTGAGGTCTGAAGCCCGATCTGTTTTTACCGCGCCCCTGCGGGCTTGGCGGAGCTGCGGTAGGCCGCGTCCAGGTCGAAGCGGTCCAGGTTCATCACCTTGGTCCAGGCGGCTACGAAATCGGTGACGAACTTCTTCTGGGCGTCGTCGCTGGCGTACACCTCGGCGATGGCCCGGAGCTGCGAGTTCGAGCCGAACACGAGGTCGACCCGGCTCCCGGTCCATTTCACCTGTCCGGTCTTCCGGTCGACGCCCTCGAACACCTGATCGTCCTTCGCCGACTTGCGCCACTCCGTGCCCATGTCGAGCAGGTGGACGAAGAAGTCGTTCGACAGGGACTCCGGACGGCTCGTCAGCACGCCCAGTTTGGACCGGCCGGTGTTGACGTTCAGCACCCGCAGCCCGCCGACGAGCACGGTCATTTCCGGGGCGGACAGCTTGAGCCGCTGCGCCCGATCGATCAGCAGCTCTTCGGCCGGCCGGTCGTGCTTGCCGCCGAGGTAGTTGCGGAACCCGTCCGCGGTCGGCTCGAGCACGGCGAACGCGGCGGCGTCGGTCGTCTCCTGGGTCGCGTCGGTGCGCCCGGGGCTGAACGGCACCCGCACCTCGTGGCCGGCCTTCTTCGCCGCGGCCTCGACGCCCGCGCACCCGCCGAGCACAATTACGTCGGCCAGCGACACCTTTTTGCCGCCCGTCAGCGCCTGGTTGAACTCCTTCTGCACCTGTTCGAGCTTCTGGAGCACCTGGGCCAGTTCCTCCGGCTCGTTCACGGCCCAACCGTTCTGCGGGGCGAGGCGGACACGCGCCCCGTTCGCGCCGCCGCGGCAGTCGGTGCCGCGGAACGTGGAGGCCGACGCCCACGCGGCGGACACCAACTGGCGCGGGGTCAGCCCCGACGCCAGGATCTTGGCCTTCAGATCGGCCGCGTCCTTCTCGTCGATCAGCGGGTGATCGACGGCGGGCACCGGGTCCTGCCAGAGCTGCGCCTTCGGCACGCCCGGCCCGAGCAGGCGGGTGACCGGCCCCATGTCGCGGTGCGTCAGCTTGTACCACGCCTTCGCGAACGCCTCGGCGAACTGGGCCGGGTTCTCGTGGAACCGCTTGGAGATCTTCGCGTAGGCGGGGTCGGTGCGGAGCGCCAGGTCGGTCGTGAACATGATCGGGGCGTGCGTCTTGGTCTTGTCGTGCGCGTCGGGCACGAGGCCCTTGGCGGCCGGGTCCTTGGGGGTCCACTGGAACGCGCCGGCGGGGCTCTTCGTCAGCTCCCACTCGTACCCGAACAGGTTGTCGAAGTAGCCGTTAGACCACTTCGTGGGGGTCATGGTCCAGGCGCCTTCGAGCCCGCTGGTGATGGTGTCGCCGCCGCGGCCCTTGCCGTGCTTGTTGAGCCAGCCGAGCCCCTGCGCTTCGAGGGGGGCGGCCTCCGGCTCGGGGCCGACGTTCTTATCCGGGGGGGCCGCCCCGTGCGCCTTGCCGAAGGTGTGCCCGCCGGCGATCAGCGCCACCGTCTCCTCGTCGTTCATGCCCATGCGGCCGAACGTCTCCCGGATGTCGCGGGCCGCGGCCAGCGGGTCCGGCTTGCCGTTCGGGCCTTCGGGGTTCACGTAGATCAGGCCCATCTGCACCGCGGCCAGCGGCTTCTGCAACTGCCGGTCGCCGGTGTATCGCTTGTCGTCCAGCCACTTGCCCTCCGGCCCCCAGTAGATGTCGTCCTGCGGCTCCCACACGTCCTCCCGGCCGCCCGCGAACCCGAACGGCTTGAGGCCCATGTCCTCGATGGCCCAGGTGCCGGCGAACACCATCAGGTCGGCCCACGAGACCTTGTTGCCGTACTTCTGCTTCACCGGCCACAGCAGCCGGCGGGCCTTATCCAGGTTGGCGTTGTCGGGCCAACTGTTCAGCGGCGCGAACCGCTGGGTGCCGTACCGGGCGCCGCCGCGGCCGTCGCCGGTGCGGTACGTCCCCGCGCTGTGCCACGCCATGCGGATGAAGAACGGGCCGTAGTGCCCGTAGTCGGCCGGCCACCAGTCCTGTGAGGTCCGCATCGCCTTGAGCACGTCCTTCTTGAGCGCGTCCAGGTCGAGCTTCTTGAACTCCTCGGCGTAGTTGAACGCCGGCCCCATCGGGTTGCCCGCGGGGGCGTTCTGGTGCAGCACCTTGAGGTTCAACTGGTTCGGCCACCACTCCCGGTTCGTGTACGGGGCGGCCCCGGCGGCCGGCGGGGTCGGCTCCGGTTTCGCCTCCGGCTGCGGTTGCCCGGACAGGGTGAAGCCGGTCACCGGGCACTTGGCCCCGGCGGGGCCGGCGGGCGCGTGCCCGGAGGCGGGTTGGGCCTGAGCCGGCGCCGACACCAAAAAGCCCAGGGCCGCCAGTCCCGCCCCCAGGCGGGACAGATGAGACGGCGTGCGGTCGGTCATCGCGGTCCTCCAGTTGAGGGAGAGGCGCGGGCCGTGCGCGGGGGACCGAACCGGTCACCGAACCGCCGCACACCCGCCCGATTGAGATAATAACGGTCGGCGAACGCAGCTTCCAATGCATAGAAAGGATGCCTACGATGCGTCGAACGCATGGCTACCAGGAAGGGTGAGCGACGTGGAACTGGAGCAACTGCGGCATTTAGTGAAAGTGGCCGAGCAGGAAAATTTTACCCGGGCGGCCGAACTGGCCGGGCTGTCCCAGTCCGCGCTGAGCCGATCCGTTGCGCGGCTGGAAGAGGAACTCGGCCAGCCCATTTTCGAGCGCCAGTCGCGAAAGGTGGCGCTCACCGATGCGGGCCGGCTGCTGCTCGACCGCGCCCGAATCGTGCTGACGATGCTGGACGATGTAACGGCCGAGATCGCCGACAACGGCCGGTCCGGCAAGGTCCGGGTCGCGGCGATCCCGACGATCGCCCCGTATTTTCTGCCGGAGTGCCTGCGGTCCTTCCACCGCCTGTTCCCGCAGGCCCAGTTGATCGTACTCGAGGACACGACCGAGGCGCTGCTCAAGAAGGTCACCGACGGCGAGGTCGACATCGCCATCGGGGCGCTGCCGATCGGCACGAAGTACGTGGAGGTGGAACCGCTCTTTGAAGAGGAACTGCTACTGGTGACCGGCCGCGAGCACCCGCTCGCCGCGAAGCCGTCCGTGTGCTTGGCGGACATTGCGGAGCTGCCGTTCGTGCTGCTGGGCGAGGCGCACTGCCTTTCGGACAACGTGGTGTCGTTCTGCCGGCAGCACTCGTTTCACCCCGTTTCGGTGGAGCGGACCAGTCAGCTCTCGATGGTGCAAGAGCTGGTCGCTTTGGGGCACGGCGTGAGCCTGATCCCGGACATGGCCCGAGCGCGTGACACCAACCCCGCGCGGGTGTACCGCTCGCTCAGCGGACCGCCGCCCACGCGAACCGTCGCAATGATTACGAACCCCTACCGCTACCACAGCCAGATCGTCCGAAAGTTCGCCGAGCACCTCCGCGGCTTACGAGCGGCGAGTTGAAGACGCCGCCCGCGCCACCGGCGCCGGGCGGAAGCGCGAGCAACTCGTAAGACAGGCCCAGAAAGTCCTTAAGCCCGAAGCCGCGGCAGCCCGCGCTCGTTTCCCAATGCGAGCACGGACCGAAGGCGCGGGCTGAGAAAACCAGGGGGCACGCGCACATGGTGCGAATCGGAATTGTCGGCATCGGGTTCATGGGCCGGATTCACTTCCTCGCCAGCCAGCGCCTCACCGGCGCGAAGGTGACCGCGATTTGCAGCCGCGACGCCGCGAAGCGCGCCGGCGACTGGCACAACACCCGCGGCAACTTCGGCCCCGAACCCGGCCAGGTGGACCTCACCGGCGTTAAGGCCTACGCGGAGGTGAGCGAACTCCTCGCGGACCCCGAAATCGATCTGATCGACATCTGCACCGTCACGGACCAGCACACGCCGCTCGCGCTCGCCGCACTCAAGGCCGGCAAACACGTCCTGGTCGAAAAGGCGATCGCCCTTTCGCCCGAGGACGCCGACGCGATGGTCGCCGCTGCCAAGAGCGCCGGGAAGCTGCTGATGGTGGCGCACGTGCTGCCGTTCTTCCACGAGTTCAAATACGCCGCCGAGCTGATCGCCGGCGGCAAATATGGAAAGGTGGTCGCGGCGCACTTCAAGCGGGTGATCGCGAAACCGGACTGGTCGTCGGACATCGGCGACGCCGCGAAGACCGGCGGCCCGGCGGTCGATCTGCACATCCACGACACCCACTTCATCGGGTTGGTGTGCGGGGTCCCCAAGCACGTGTTCTCGGCCGGCACGGTCGAAAGCGGCGCGGTTTCGTACCTCACCACCTCGTACCTCTACGGCCCCGGCGGCCCCGCGGTGACGTGCTCGAGCGGCGCCGTGTCGATGCCCGGGCGGCCGTTCGCCCACGGCTACGAAATCTACCTGGAGAAGGCAACGCTGCTGTTCGACTCGGGCGGGGTGCCGATGACGCTCCTGACCGCGGACGGGAAGTCCGAGCACCCCGCGCTCCCCGGCGGGGGCGACGCGCTCTCGGCGTTCACGGACGAGCTACAGACCGCGGTCGGCGGGGTCGCGTCGGGCCGGGAGCCGGCGCTGCTGAGCGGGCAACTGGCGCGTGACGCGCTCGTGCTGTGTCACCGCGAAATCGAATCTGTGAAGACGGGTAAGCCAGTAGCCATCAGCTAGCCGCCCAGAGCGCCCATCTTCTGCAACTGGAACACCCGTTACTGGTTGCTGGGAAATGCGCGCTGGTAAGCTGCAACGGTTCTCGCAGTCTGCTGGGTTCTGCCGATTTGAGTTGGCAGGACCAGCCGGGTAAGAGCGAGGGCCGCCGATGAGCGAGCGAATGTGGTTAAGCTGTGGGCTTCTGGCGACCGCACTCGCTCTCGCGGGCTGCACGATACCGTGTCACAAGGGCTATGAGAAGGCTCTCGAAAACGGGGTGCAGTGCGACCTGCCGACCCCGTGCCGGAACCGCGTTCACCTGTTCATGGTGCACGGGCTCACGCCGTCCACCAACACCGGCCTGAACGCGCTGAGGTTGCGGCTCGGTGAGAACGGGTTCGCGAAGGTAGGGATTGGTGAACTCTACCTCGCGTGGTGGGTGAAGAGCGAGATCGAGTGCATCCGCCAGAACGACCCCGACGCGCGGTTCGTCCTCCTGGGCTACGACTACGGCGCCGGCGTCGCGCTCTCGCTCGCCCGCGACCTGACCGCAAAGGGTGCGGCGGTCGATGCCGTCGTGCTGCTCGACCCGAAGGGCTGCACGCCCGAGCCGTGCGGGGTTCACACGCTCCTCATCACGAACGGCATGGGGACTGATCGTGTCCCGCACTCGGCGCGGGTAGTCGTTCCGGACGCCACGCACTTCACCCTGCCGGCGCACCCGACGACCGTCACGGCGGTCGCGGACCTGTTGCGAAACGTCGCCGAGCGGCACTGCGAGCCCGAGGTCGAAGAGGTGCCCGTGCCGGGCACCCCGCCCGAATGGGACTTCCTCACCGACCGCGCCGGCCCGACGCGCTCGATCGGTACCCAGGCGGCCGCGCGTCCAGTCGCGAAGCCGCCCGCGGTGGCCGCAACGCCCCCCGTTCCGGTGGCCACGAAGCGCTGAATGCCCTCGCCTGAGCCACCCTCGCGTGCTTCAATGAGCGGATGAAGCTCAAGCAGCAGCCCCAGGACTTCCGGGTCGAAGAACGGACCGATGTGGTCGCCGGCGACGCCGGCGACTTCGCCCTTTACCGGCTTGACAAGACCGGCTGGACCACCCCCGACGCGCTCGCCGCGCTCCGGCGCCGCTGGCAGGTCGATCACCGCCGGCTGAGCTACGGCGGGCTCAAGGACCGGCACGCGGTCACGTCGCAGCACCTCACCATCTTCCGCGGCCCGAAGCGGAACCTGACGCACGAGCGGGTCACGGTCACCTACCTCGGCCAGTGCGTCGAGCCGTTCACCGCGCAGGAGATCCGCGCGAACCGGTTCACGGTCACCCTCCGCTCGCTGAACACCGCCGGAGTGTCGCACGCCGAAGCGGCGTTGCGCGAAGTCGCCGACGCCGGGGTGCCGAACTACTTCGACGACCAGCGGTTCGGATCGGTCGGCGAGCAGCAGGAGTTCGTTGCGAAGGAAATGGTGTTCGGGCGGTTCGAGCGGGCGCTGTGGCTGGCGCTCGCCGCACCCTACGAGCACGACCGGGCCGACGCCAAACGCGAAAAGGCGACACTCACGGAACTGTGGGGCAAATGGCCCGAGTGTCAGGCGAAGCTCCCGAAGGGCCACGCCCGCAGCCTCGTGAGCTACCTCGCCGCCCACCCGACCGACTTCAAGGGCGCGGTGGCGCGTCTGCGTCCCGAGCTTCAGGGTCTGTACCTCTCGGCGTACCAGAGCTACCTGTGGAACAAGATGCTGGCCGCGTGGCTGACCACCACACTCGGCCCCGCCAACCTAACGAGTGTGGAACTGAAGCTCGGCACCGTACCGGCGCCGGTGCGGTTACCCGACGAGAACCGCGCCGCATGGGAATCGCTGACACTGCCGCTCCCCTCCGCGCGTGTGAAGCCCGAACCGGACGCGCCGTGGCTCCCGACCGTGGAGGAGATGCTAAAGGGCGAGGGCCTCACGCTCGCGGAGTTGAAGGTAAAAGGGATGCAGAAGCCGTTCTTCTCGAAGGGCGACCGCCCGGCGTGCGTGCGACCCGAGAACCTGAATCACACCGCCGACGCCGACGAACTGAACAAGGGCCGGCGGAAGCTCGTGCTGAGCTTCGACCTGCCGCGCGGCAGCTACGCCACGATGCTGGTGAAGCGGGTCACGCCGATGCAATGAGTTGGGGCGTAAGTCCGCGTCACTTTCATGGAAGTTCCGGCAACAGTGAGGGTGGGAGGCAATCGATGCGTCGGCTGTCGCGGCGTGATCGCGTTCTCATAGCTATCATCATGACCGGCGACTGGATGGTGATTATCGCCCTCATCGGTGCGGGTGCGTACCTCGGTGGTTTGGTGGGCGACGGAAGGCAGTGGCAACTCTTTGGGGGCAGTCTTGGAATGGGCGTCGCGGTGCTGATTATTTCGAGAGTCTTCCTGCGTGATAGCTTAATAGAGACGGGTTGCTTACTCGTGCTGATCGGACTGTTAGGTGCAACCTGCATTTTGGCAGCTCGCAAATGAACGAATTACACTTGTAGGTTTATGATTATCTTTGCCCACCCGAAGCGACACAAACGTGCAGACGCGTAAAATCGTCCATCAATGACTCGGAGGGAGGAGCAGGAGCGATGAGTAAAATGAGGCAGGAAGATGTTGAGGGAATCGCAGCCGAATACGTTAAGCGCCTGGGGGTCTATCCTTGCCTTCTCGACGGCAGCGAGTTCGATGATAAGGACAACCCTCCGGTTTGGAGAGTGTATTTTAATTTCTGCAAATCCACCGAGGAAAATAAGTGGATTGGGCTCCCAGATTGTTTAGTCGTTCATGTAGACGATTTAACTGGAACGTCATCGAGTATCCCGCATTTGTGATACGCTATGCCAAAAATGAACAAACGTCACGAGCCCGCACATTTCGCTCGGCGACCCCAAGTGACGTAAACCTACAGGTACGTGAGCATGACCGTGTTTGAAGCGATGCCGCTATTCCTCGTAGCTCTGCTGGGCAGTGCGCTGGGGGCTGTGTTTGGCTATTTCACGGGTTACAACATTTACCTGTTAACACTGGCGGGTGGCTACGGTACGATGCTTCCTCTGATAGTTGCGACCATACGAGTTCGTCCGAAGGAGCCGGAACAGCCCCGGCGTTCCGAAAATGTGCATGCCCTGATCGTGTTCGTTTTTCTTTCACTTGCGTCATGTGCAGTTCTGCCAGTTCTGATTCTATTAGCTTCCCTAAAGATACAAAAATATCTAAAAATTATTATTACAGATTGATTGTGAAAATATGTCACTAGTTCACACAGCTCGCTTGGTGAGCCGAGGAAGCCGTGCAAGTGTGTACCGACGGCTCACGTTTCACACACTCACGCCCTATCCCTGCGCCTTTGGCTCGTGAAAAAGCACGAGCCTTCCGACGCGGTAACCGGTCTGCCCTTCCCCTCCGTCACTTCCCCTTCGCGAGTTCCTTGAACGCGCCACAAATGACCGGCGCCGCTTCCGGGCCGACGCTGTTCATCTCACCGTACTGGGCCTTCTTCAACCCGTAGCAGAACGGGGCTTTCTCGTCCCACTGGCGCTTCGGGATGAAGTAGCCCAGTTCGTCGTTCGCCAGCCCGATCAACATCCGGTGCTTGCCCTTCAACTGGTCGTAGACGGCGGGTTCGATCGCCGCGTTCGGGAAGTCTGCACCGGGGTCGGCCGGGTTCTCGACCTTGTTCAGCACCAACTCGGGGTAAATCTCGCCCGGGATCGCCGCGACCTCCAACTCGCCAAGTTTCAGGTAACCGACTTCCGTTTTCACCGCGACCGGCTTCCCCACTTCCTTCGTCGGAACGAACTTCTTCGGAGTCGGCGTGCCATCCCAAGCGTACATCGTGCGGTTCAGCGTTCCGAACGACCACGCGAGCCGGTAGATGTTGTTCTCGACCGGAACGAGCAACTCGCGCGTGCGAATGTCGAACGGGGTGAGCGTGACCGGCACGGCGCCTTTGAGCGCCTTTTCCGCAAGCTGGCCGACCAACCGCCCGTACCGCTCGGACTTCTCGAACGTGCCGTCGGCGAGTTCCTTCCCCTTCTCGTCTTTCACCGGCAGCTTGAGCGTCGTCATCAGCCCGCCGACGGTGCCCGTGAAGTACGCCACGGGGCACTTCTGCGTCTCGCGGAGTTGCTTCACCGTGTAATAGATGAAGTCCGCGGTGACCTCGGTGTTGCGCGAGTCGAGCGCCTCGGGGTGGCAGTTCCACTGCACCAGCACGCCCAGGGGCTTGTCCGTCTTCGGCTCGAAAAACTTGAGCACCACCAGTTCGTCGTGCTTCACGACCGGCTTGCGGTTGTCGTTGATGAGGGCCGGGTCGGCGGCCGTACCAATTTTGACCGTCGCAGCGGCGAGCGTCTTCTCCGCGGCCTTCACGGCCTCCGCGCACCCGGCTTCGACCCGCTTGAGGTAATCGGGATCGACCCCGCTCTGAACCGGCGACGCGCCCCAGAGGCCGAGCGTATCCGGCCCTTCGTGGTTGTGCGTGGCAGACACCAGCACGTACTTGAACCCGGTCAGCTTCTCGCGCACCCGCTCCACACTGGGCAGGAACAGCCCGACCACATCGACCGAAACGAACGCGATCTTCTCGTCGCCGTCGGCCATCACGACCGCCCGCGCCATGATCGGGTCGTGAACCGTCGTGGCCTTGCGGTTCTGCCCGAAGCCGGCGAGGAACACGGACTTCTTCCCCGCACCGACTTCCGGCGTCAGGTCGGTCTCGCCGAACCCGACTTTGAACTCACCGGCCGTACAGGGGAGAGCGAACAGGGCGAGCGCGGAGAGAGTGCAGGCGAAGCGCATGAGTAGTTCTCGTGCGAAGAAGAGCAAGCACAAGGAGCGATAGGGCCTCTACGGAAGGCACAACGGGATTGGGCAGGAAGGCCCCGAACAGTAGCGCAATGCTACCGTATCCTTAAATCGCCTCACCCCGCGCACGCGCGCATGTACCGGATGCTCTCCTGCGCGATCGTATCGGGATCGGGGGAGTAGTCGAACACCTCCACCGACACCCAGCCGGTGTAGCTCACGTCCTTCAGCGCCTGGAAGATCGGCTTGAAGTCGGTGGGGCCGAACCCGGGGCCGCGCTTGTTCGGGTCGTTCGCGTGGAAGTGGTACATCCAGTCGCGGTTCGCCCGGATCACGTCCGGCGTCGGCGCCACCTCGGCCGACATCGCTTTCACGTCCAGGTGCAGCTTCACGAACGGGTGCGCGAGTTGCTTCGCGAGCGCGACGCCCTGCGCTGCGCTGGTCATGAAGTTCGTTTCTGCCGGCGTTAACGGTTCGAGGCACAGGTACACCCGGCTGCGTTCCAGTGCCGGGAGGCAGTGCCGGAGCGTGTCGAGGGCGTACTCCTCACCCTGTGCGTGGCTCATCCCGTCGGGCAGGTTCCGCTGGAACGGCGAACCGAGTACGAGGATGTCGCCGCCGAGATCGGCCGCGGCGTAGGCGAGTTCCGCGAGGTACTCGCCGGTCCGCTTGCGCACCGCCGGGTCGGACGAGGTGAGGTGAAAGCCCTCAGTTTTGGCGAGCAGCCAGTGCAGCCCGATGATCTGGACGCCGGCGGCCTCCGCCTGCCGCCGCAGTTCGGCGCGGCGCGCGGCGCTCACCTCGGTGATGAGCGGCGCGAGCGTGAACGGGGCCACCTCCAATCCCGTGTACCCCAGCTCCGCGACGCGGGCGCACACCCGGGCGTGGTCCCAGCCCTCGAACGTTTCGTTGCAGATCGCGTACTTCATGGGAGGGTCACCTCGCGCGCCTTGCGGGCCGCCCGCGCCTCGGTCGGATCGATCAGCGTCAGTTTCACGGACTTCTGGTCCTTCGCGGCGGCGTAGAACTCGCGCGGCGTGGCCACCGCGGCGCCGTTCACGTGCGTGATGAGCCACCGCTTCGTGGCGTCGGAGAGCTTCTGGTCGTCGATCTTCTTGAACGCCGCCGCCGCGGGCGACTCCGCGGCGACCTCCTGGATCGTCACCCCGGGCGGTACACCTTCCGAGAGGATCTGCGGGTTGGCGCTGTTCTGCGCGAGCTGCGCCAACATGCTCCCGTGATCGACCCGCAGCCCGAACACCGCGGCCGGGCGCGCGGAGGCGATGAACGGCTGCCCGTGCTGGAGCTTGCCGAGCGTCACGGTCACCTCCCCGGCCTGGACGGTCGTGATCGTCACCTTCGAGCCCGCCAGGGCGCCGCTGATGTGGGTCAGCAGCTCCTCGTACCGGCGTATCCGGGCGCCGTTGATGTGCGTGATGGTGTCGCGGTCGCGGACGCCCGCGAGGGCGAGCGGGCCGAGCGGCAGCACCCAACTGAGCGCCACGCCGTTCGGGGCCATGTTCGGCAGGGCGTCGGGGCCGTTCGGGATCTGGACGCCGAGGTACCCGGCCTCGACCTCCTCGCCGCGGCACAGCACCGCGACGATCCGCTGGAGCCGGTCGTCCATCGGCAGCGCGTAGTCCGGGGCCTTCTCGCCCTGGCTCAGCACCGGGGCGGTGGTGGTCAAGCCGATCAGCTCGCCGTCCAGGTTGAGCAGCGCCGCGCCGCTGATGCCCGCGTTCAGCTTCGCGTCGTGTTCGAGCAGCGGGCCGTAGTAGTAGTAACTGGTGGAGCGCTGGACCTCTTTGCCGCCCGCCAGGTTCAGCGACGCGTGGACGTTCGTGACGCTGCCGAGGGCGGCGCTGGGCCGGTTGAGCCGGACGCCCGGCACGAACGCGTTCGCCATCAGCACCGCCAGTTTGCCGGGCGCGACCGTCGTCCGCGCGCGATCGGTGGGTAACTTCACGTCCGCGAACTTGATGGCCCTCAGCCCCGGGGGCGGGTCGAGGAGCCGGAGCACCGCGAGATCGGTGCGGGCGTCAGCCGCGTGGATGTCGGCGTACGAGCCCGCGTGCCCGGGCAGGTGGACGTAAATCTTCGTGGCGCCGTCCACGACGTGATACGGGGTGAGGATCAGCCCCTTCTCATCGACGACCACCCCGCACGCGAACCCGTGGTCCGAGATCGTCCGCACGTCCGACAGGTCGAGCGCGTTCGCGACCGCGGGCTTGGCCTGCGGGTTGTCTTTCAGGTACTGTTTGGGGTCGAACCCGCCGAGCCGCCCGGGCGCGTCACCGCCGGGCTTCGGCGGGTACTGATCGCTGCGCGACACCACCACGCACGCGACGCTCGGCCCGGCGCCGGCGTGGGCCGCCTGGAGCTGCCGCTCGACGGCGCGGAGGAGTTCGCCGCTCGTCGGTTCCTGGCCGGTCAGCGCGACCGACGCGGTGAGAAGCAGCGGGAGCGCCAGAGCGGCGTATCGCATGAACCGCCTCCGGAAAGTTATCACTGTTTTACCCGCGGCAGCCAGGCGACGTAAGCCCCGACGCGCCCGGATATCGGCACACCACCGGGTGCGGAACTCATACCTCCGCCGGGGCCTTCGCCGCGCGCACGTAAGCCTCGAAGTTCGCGACCGGGGTGTCCTTATCGACACCGTGGTTGAGGTTCAGGATGTGGCGCGCCCCGCCGCCGGCACGGCGGCACGCGCGGACCGCGTCTGCCACCTGCTCCGGCGTGCCGCCGCGGAGGATCTCCTCATCGACGTTGCCCTGGAACACGAGGTGCGGATGGTCGCGCCGCGCCGCGGCCAAGTCGTGAACGCTCCCCAGGCTGATGACATCCGCGTTGGTCGCGCACATGCGCCCCAGGTACGGGCCTTCCTTCACGAAGAGGATGCGCGGGACGCCGGTCGCGCCCGCCAGGATTTCGGAGTGCTGGGGCTGCGCCCACGCGTCGTACTCGGCGGGCGACAGGGCGCCGGCCCACGAGTCGAAGAGCTGGTACGCGTCGGCCCCGTCGCCGATCAGCGTGCGCAAGAACCCTACGGTCGCGCCGGTGAGCCGCTCCAGGAGCCCGTTCCACACGGCGGGCGCGTCGGCGACGAACGCGCGAGTTGCTTCGACGTCCTTCCCGGTGCCGATGCAGTACGTCGCGACCGTGAACGGCGCGCCCGCGAACACCAGCACCGGGAGGTCGCCCTGCAACTCGTCCTTGACACGCTTCAGCAACTGGCGAATGTGCGCGTATGTCTCCGGCGCCGGATTCGGCGCGAGCCGGTCCAGGTCGCCGAGCGTGCGGACCGGGCGGTCCGGCACCGGGCCGGCGCCGGGCTTCAGTTCGAACGGCAGCCCCATCGCGACGGGGAGCGTGGTGATGTCGTAGAAGAGGATGATCGCGTCCACGCCGAACCGCCGCGGGCACAGCGACGCGCGGGTAGACGCCTCGACGTTCTCGGAGAACTCGAAGAACGACATCCCGGCCCGCACCTTGCGGAACTCGGGGTCCCAGCGTCCGGCCTGGCGCATGGCCCACACCGGGGCGCGCTCGACCGGCTCACCGCGGGCCGCACGGATCAGAAGGTGCTTGTCGTGGAATGCGTCGGGCATGGTTGCTCACAGACCCACCCGCCCGGCCCCTTCCAATAAGGGGAAGGTTGATGGGGAAGGTGCGGTCATCCGTCTTTTCCCCTCCCGAAAGCGGGAAGGGGCTGGGAGGGCGTCTAGGCGCCGGGCGCGCCCGGCTTCACACCAACATACAGAGTCGCCACACCGAACGTGAACGGTTCGTACCGGACTTCGGTGAGCCCGGCGGCCCGCATCTTCTCCGCAAGAGCGTCGTAGTCGGGGAACGTCAACACGCTCGCGGGCAAATAGCGGTACGCGTTCTCGCGGCTCCCCGAAATGAACTGACCGAGCAGGGGGAGCAAATACCGGAAGTACGCGTTGTAGGCCGCGCCCAGAACCGGGTTGCGCGGCTTCGAGAACTCCAGAACGGCCACCCGGCCGCCGGGCCGCGTGACGCGGACCATTTCCGCCAGCCCCTTGTCGGTGTCGGTGATGTTCCGCAGCCCGAACGCGTTGGTCACGAGCTGAAAGTAGCCGTCCGCGAACGGCAAGGCCTGGGCGTCCGCCTCCACGAACCGCACCCGCTCGCCGGCGCCCGCGGCGGCGGCCTTCTTCGCCGCCCGCGTCAGCATTTCGCGCGAGAAGTCCGCGCCGACCACCGGCACGGCTCCCTTGGTGACGCGGTCGTAGGTGAACGCGAGATCGCCCGTGCCCGTACACAGGTCCAGGATCGGCCCCTGCTCCGGCGGCCCGGCTGGAACGAGTTTCGCCGTCTTGTTCCGCCACGCGCGGTCGATGTTCAGGCTCAGGAGGTGGTTCAGGAGGTCGTAGGAGTGCGCGATCTGGTCGAACATCCGGCGGATGCGGACCTCACGCTTGTCGAGCAGTTGTGAAGACACGGAGGGGGTCCCAAATAGCTGGTGGCCACTAGTGCGCTGGTGTATAACCTCAACCGGTGTCCGGCCCGCGTGTTAACTCTATTCCCGCCCCGAGGACCGCCCTGTGCTCGAACTGAACACGCTCATCGTCAAGCAGAAGGCGAAACTGCTCTCGTCCCGCGCCTCGTTCGAGATCCTCGACGAGAGCGGCAAACTGGTCGGAACGGCGGAGCAATCGACCACGGCGCTGGCGAAGCTCGTGGGCATGGTGCTCGGGCCGCCCGCCACGAAGATCGAGTTCCGCGAGAAGCCGGACGACTCACTGGTGTTCACCGTGCGCCGGGGCGGGACGATTTTCAAGAAGGTCGAGGTGCTGGACGCGCAGGGAACGGTGATCGGGCTGTACAAGGCCAAGCGGTTCAGCCTCGCGGGCGGGTTCCAGGTGTACGACGGGAGCGGCAAGCACGTCGCGGAAATCCGCGGCAAAATGCTGAAGTCCGAGTACACGTTCTTCCAACCGGACGGCAAGACCGAGATGGGCAAGGTGTCGAAAAAGTGGGCCGGGATGGCGAAGGAGCTGTTTACCTCCGCCGACACCTACGCGGTGCAGATCGAGCCGGCGTTCGAGGACGACCCGAAGGCGAAGATGCTGATCCTCGGGGCGGCGGTGGCCATCGACTCGCTCATGAGCACCAGCGGCGGGGCCTCGGGGGGCGGCGAGAGCGACGACGAGTAGCGCCGGCCGGGGCCACGTTTTGTAGGGTGGGACAAGGCCCCGCGCGGTCCTCACCGGCCCGCGAGGCCTTGTCCCACCCTACAAAACAGGTGTCCCATGCTCACCGCGGAAGGTTGCCGGGCGCGACGGCAGCGATTTCTCGACCGGCTCCCGCCGTCCCACCCGGTCGTCCTCGCGGACCCGCTGCACCTGCGGTACTTCGCGAACTTTTATGTGGACGCGATCAGCTCCAGCGCCGACTTCGGCGGGCTGCTGGTGATCAACTCGGACGGGCACGCCACCCTTTACCACGACGCCAAACTGCCGGGCGGTGTTGCGAAGGCCCACGCGGACGCCGTCGAAAAGCTCCCGTGGTACACCGGCCAGGAGCCCGAACTCGCCCCGCGGCGGTTGGTCCTTCGGCCCGCGCTGGAGGCGAACGGCGGGCGCGTCCACGACAGCATCGCCGACCCCATCGGACCGCAGGTCATTAAGCTCGTTTCCGAGCTGCGCCGGGCGAAGGACCCGGACGAGGTCGAACTCCTCAAGACGTGCATGAAGGCGTCCGACGCCGGGCACGCCTGGGGGCTCGCCAACATTAAACCCGGCATAACCGAACTGGCCGCATACGCGGGAGTTGCCGCAGCGGCATACGCGTCGCTCGGGCAGTTCACGACCGTGTACGGCGACTTCACCGTCTCGCCCGGAAGTAAGAAGCGCGGCGGCCCGCCCACCCCGCACGTGCTCGAAGCGGGCGAGCTGTTCATCCTCGACTACTCCGTCATCGTCCAGGGGTACCGGAGCGACTTTACCAACACGATCTGCGTGGGCGGTCAGCCGACCGCCGATCAGCAACGGTTGATGGACCTGAGCTTGGCGGCGATCGCGGCGGGAGCAAAGGAACTGAAGGCCGGCGTAACGTGCCAGCACGTGTACGACGCCATGAGGGCCGTTTTCGCGGCGGCGGGGATGGCGGAGTTCTTTACCACCCACGGCGGGCACGGGTTGGGCATTTCACACCCGGAGCCGCCGTTCATCGTGCGCCACTCGACCGAAACGCTAATCGCTGGCGACGTGGTGACGCTCGAACCCGGGCTGTACGTTGACGGAATCGGCGGGTTGCGGATCGAGCACAATTATTTGGTAACGGAACAAGGCGCCGAACAGCTCAGCAACCACCGGATCGCTCTTTCGTGAGTCGTAAAGTCGTCCGGTCGAAAGTCGTAAAGGCGAAAGGCAAAACCACCTGCCATTTGACTTTACGACTTCTAAACGGAGCTATCTCCGATCGTTCTTCGGCCTCTGGAGGCCGGCCTTTTCGAGGAGCGACTGGCCGAACACGTTCCCCTCTTCTTCCGCGAACACGTCGTCCAACTTCACATCGGGGCCGAGTTCGTATTGGATCACGTATTTGTGTTTCGCAATGTCGATCTCGGTCCCCGGGCGCAGCGGCGCCCGCAGGGTGCGGGTTCCGTTCACCTTCACCCCGTTGGTGCTGTTCAGGTCGCGGAGGAACCATACACCGTCGCGCAGGGACAGCTCGCAGTGCGTGCCGGAAATGTTCTGGAACTTCAGGCAGATGTCGCACGATTCGCGCCGACCGATGGTCATCACTTCACTGACGAGCGGAATCGCGTCGCCGCCGCCCACCGGAACGAGTTCACCGAGCTGGCCCTTCGTCATGGCCCGCCTCACTAAGAAATGATGGAAAAAGTACAGACAAATGCGCGGCGAAGGCCGCACCCGAACCAATGCATCCTAAATCACTTCCGGCCCGAATGCCAGTCCCCGCGCGTGGTTCTCCCGTCCGTACAAACGCCGCCGCCGTTCATTTCGGATATCCGAAACGAACGGCGGCAGCGAGAGGGTCAGCGGTCAGCGCGTTACTTGCCCGGCATCGCCTGGGGCAACGCCGGCGCCGCCGGGGCAAACCCGTAGCCCGACGGGCCGTAGCCGGCCGCGGGGAAGTACGGGTTAACCGGGAAGTTGCCAGTCGCCGGCGGGCCGTAGAAGGCACCACCAACCGGGGCCGGGGTCAGGAAGTGGGCGTCGTAGGGCCAGTAGTTGTACCACGGGGCGGCCTGGAACGTGGGCAGGTTCTTGTGGCCGCCGCCGAACACCGTCCGCGGGGGCACCCCGCCCAGCCCGCCGCCCAGACCACTAAACCGAGCCAGACCGGTGTGGCCGCAGCCATGACACGGCTTATCGCCCGCAGGGGCGAGGCTCGCGGTAGCAGCCAGCGCAAGCGCGACGCTCGCGGCGATCACGAACGAACGGAGCAGTTTCATCGCGATGGTCCTTTCCTTGGGGAATCGTGCAGCTTCCTGAGTAGCACCGGGCGAACATTAACCTCCCCAACGCACGTTTGCCGTGCGCTCGGGGTGAACCGATCGCGTTTGACGCGATCGGGGGTGTACGGGGTCACTTCGTACCAGACACGGGGATCAGATCAAGCACCGGGTTCAGGGTCGGGGTCGAGCCGTAGAACACGGCCGATTGCGCCGCTGAGCCGAACCCCGAGTAGCGGGCCAGCGCGTCACCGGTGTGCGGGGCGGGCGTGGCACTCGCAACACCACCGCACGACGAGCACGCCGGGGCCGTGTGCCCGTGCCGGCTGCCGGACAACCACGTGTGCCCCTTGAACCAGCCGCCTTGCAACCACGACGCGTGCCAGAACCCGCACGACGAGCACCCGCTCTTGTGCCCGCCCAAATGAAGCTGTCCGTACCGGCCGAACGGCCCCGGCCCACGGCCGTACATTCCCGACTCGCCGTAGAAGTTCGGATCGTAGCGCAGGTACTGGTCCCAGGGACCGTACGGCGCGAACGGGTAGTAGCCGTAGTACGGGCCGTAGTTGAACAGCGGGCCGTGCTGGTGGATCTTCCGGAACATCCCGAGGCAGTGGTCGCCGCAGCCGAACCCGTTGTAGGGCGGGTTGGCGCTGGCCGTCTGCGGGGTGACCAGGAAGAGCAACGGCACCGCCAGCAGGGCGGCGGTCGAAAGGCGTCTCATCGGCGCGAATCCTTGCGGTGCGGCCCGCCGCGGGCCGAGGCCCGTCCCCGTCCGTAGCCGCGGGCACGAGCAAACATCCCGCGCGGACCCGAACCACGCCAACGAAAGAGTGTCCATCGCGGAGCGGAAAATCGCGCCCGCGGCGGCGCGACGGGAACATCCCGAACGGCTTGCGGAACAGGGCGCGGCGTCAGTGAGCGGCGCATTCCGCACGGCCGCGCAGCGCGGCGAACTCGGCGGCCGTGATCGCACACGTTCCGACCCGGCGGTGTGCTGGGGCGGGGCCGTGGCAGTCGCTCCCACCGCTCACCGCCAAACCGTGTGCGGCGGCGGTCGCGCGGAACCGCACTTCGGGAGCGCGGCGCGCCCACGGGTAGACGGCCTCGAGTGCGCCGAGCCCGTAGCCCTTGAGGACCACGACCTGTTCGTCGGTCAGGTCTACCGGCGGGTGCGCAAGCGATGCAACCCCGCCGGCCGCGTGAATCTGCGCAACAGCTTCCTCGATCGGGAGCAGTACTTTCGGCGGCGCCTGTTTGAGGACGGGATGAACGAACCGCTGGAGCGCCTCGTTACGAGTCCGCGCCGCTCCCGCGGCGATCACCAGATCCGCGACGTGGCGCCGGCCGAGGCTGTCGGCGGCAATTTCGGTGAGCCGGGCGCGGTCGTCCGGGATGCTCGCCCCGCGCGCCTGGACCAGAGCGACCAAGGCGCGAAAGCGTTCACGGCGCCCCTCGCGGACCCGCGCGAGCGCGGCCCCCAGTTCCGCGTGTTCGAGGCGCACGAAGTACCCGAGCAGGTGGAACTCCCGGCCGCCGAACGAAGTGCTAATTTCAACCCCCGGGACGACTTCGATCGCTCCGGCGGCCGCGCGCTGGGCCTCGGGAACTCCGGCGAGCGTGTCGTGGTCGGTGATCGCGACAGCGGCGAGCCGGGCCTGGCGTGCGAGAGCAACGACTTGCGACGGGGTGAAGTCGCCGTCGCTCGCCGTGGTGTGGGTGTGCAGGTCCGCACTAGCCGGAGCAGTCAGGTGCGCGAGTCGGCTCGCGGCGGTGGTGTAAGCGGATGTGCGCGGCATGGTGCTCGATTGACCTGTTGCCGCGGGGAACGGCGGTGGCAGGGGGGGCCAAAAGCACCGGATCGCGTTCGCGCCGGTCCTTGCGGCTTAACCCTTCATCACACTACGGACCGCCCTTACCGCGACCCGGCCATCCCGACCGCGAACGCCACGACGACCGCGCCGATGGCCGCAGCGATCAGCATTACGATCACGAACTGGAACACCAGCACAACCACGGCCCGGCCGAGGGTGGTGGGCAGGAGCGAGGACAGCATCGTGACTTGAACCACCACACTGACCGGGAGAGCGATCAGCGCCGCCATGCTGCCGTCCCCACCGTTGAGCGCCGCCGCCATCCCAATTGCAACCCGGACCACAAAATCGACCAGCCCGACCACCAGCAAGATCCCCATCGCCTTGCCGGTTGAGGGCATCGGGATAGCAAGCTCGGACGGGTCTTGCCGGTACCGTCGATACCCCTCCGGTTCGTCGTAATAGGTGAGGTCCGGGGTCGAACCGCCCACGACCTTGTTGGTCAAGCCGATCGCAGCCCGCAGGATCACGCTCCCGATCCACAGCGCGACGGGCAACATCACCCCCGCCACGCACAACACAGCAACGAGACCGGCGGCCGGGTCCATAGATCACCTGCGTGCAGTTCGCCCGCGGGCGCGGGCGCGCCGGGGCCGGGACTAGGTTCCTAGAACACTGTGGTGGCCGGTGCTTTAAGCGAGTTGCGCAGTTTTAATCGAAAAACGCTGTGACAAACAATCTTGGAACGCGAGCAATGCCCTCCGAAACGGAACCGCACGCACCGATCGTCGTCACGTTCACACCAACCCGAGGCGAATTTGTGCGATTCAATATGCGGTTCTCACTTAACCGCATGGTGCTCTTGATCTGTGGGAGTTGGCTGGCCGTTATCCTGTACGCCGTTTACTGCTCATCGCAGTTTACCCGGGATGCCGGCGCAAACCATTACGCCTTCGTATTTTCCGCCGCGTCCACAGTCGCGGTCATACTCGTAATCATCCCACTCGGGGCGTACCGCGCGGCAGTGCGGCGGTGGAACACGGCGTCAGAGTTGCGGGAGCAACGGCGGTACACGTTCACCGACGGCGGGATTCAGGTCACCGGCGAGACCTACGCCGCCTTCAGCGCGTGGTCGCACATCGTCCGTGTAGGGCGGCTCGCGGGACAGGTTTACTTGGGCACCAATCAGAACCAATTTCACCTCATCCCCGTGACCGCTTTCGGCGATCAGTGGGAAGAATTCCGAACATTGGTAGCTGAAAAGGTTGAAACCTGTCGACTGTAAGGCCTTCTCGCGTAACTCGATTCAGAGGCGGCCGTTGTGGCCCATGCGCTCCAGCCTGGGCCACAACGGCAAAAGCCAACCGCAAGCATCCGCAACCGGCCCGTAAATCAGGACGCGCCGGAACCGGTGCCCGCCTTGCGGTCGCTGCGACCCTTACCGACTCGGTCCAGGACGCCGTTCACGAACTTCGGTGAATCCTCGGAACCGAACCGCTTCGCCAGTTCGATCGCCTCGTTGATAACCACTTCCAGTGGCTGCGGGGTTGCGTCGAACAGCAGTTCGTAGGCGCCGAGCCGCAACACGTTCCGGTCCACCGGCGTCATGCGCGTGAGCCGCCAGTTATCCGCGGCGTTTTTCAGCGCCTCGTCGATCCCGTCCTTGCGGGTGGTGACACCGTCGTAGAGGGCCAGCGCGTAGGTGCTCATTTCCGCGTCGCCGAGTAGTCGGTCGCGGGCGAACTGCTGAATCGCTTTGCGCGGCACCTTGGTCGGGTTCTGGTCCCACTGAAACAGCAGTTGCAGAACCACTTCTCGGGCGCGGGAACGTCGGGCCATGTGCTCGGTGTCTCAGTTTTAAGGGGCTACAGACATGCTAGTAGCTTTCGGCCGCGCGCGAATATAGAACGCATTCATCCTCCCCCTACGGCCCCTCTTCGAGGCTCGTCCATCATGCCCCGCTTTCGTGTCGTGGTCGCCGACTTCTTGGCCGACGCCCTCCAGCCCGAGCGCGAGATCCTCGGCGACATCGCCGACGTGGTCGCGCTCAACGCGACCGCCGAGTCGGACCTCGTCGGCCACATCGAGAGCGCCGACGCGGTGATGCTGTACCACAACATCGCCATCACCGCGGCCACCATCTCCCGCCTCCAGCAGTGCAAGCTGATCGTGCGGTGCGGGGTCGGGTTCGACAACGTGGACCACCGGGCGGCGCGGGCGCAGGGCATCCCGGTCGGGAACGTGCCGGACTACGGCGCCGAGGAGGTGGCGGACTCGGCCATCGGGCTGATGCTCGCCCTCACCCGCGGCATCAACTTCTTCAACGTGCGGTTGCAGCAGCGGCGCGGCGCCTGGGCGTTCATGGACGTGGCCCCGCTGCACCGGCTGCGCGGGCGCACGTTCGGGGTGATCGGGCTGGGGTGCATCGGCACCGCGGCGGCCCTGCGGGCCAAGGCCCTCGGCATGGACGTGGCGTTCTACGACCCGTACAAGCCGGACGGGTACGACAAGGCCAACGGCATCCGCCGGGTGGAGAAGCTCGACGACCTGTTCGCGCAGTCGTTCGTTCTGAGCCCCCACTGCCCGCTGACGAGCGAGACGCGGCACATCGTGGACGCGCGCGCCATCGGCCTGATGCCGGACGGGGCGTACCTAGTGAACACCGCCCGCGGCGCGGTCGTCGACGCGACCGCGATCCCGGCCGCGATCCGGTCCGGGAAGCTCCGCGGCGCCGGGATCGACGTGCTGCCGTTCGAGCCGCCGCCGGAGGACCACCCGCTGCTGGTGGCGTGGCGCGACCCGAACGACCCGTGCCACGACCGGGTCATTTTGAACCCGCACTCGGCCTTCTATTCCGAAGAGGGGCTACTCGACATGCGCGTGAAGGGCGCACAGGCGTGCCGCCGCGCGCTGCTGGGCGAACCGCTCCGGAACATCGTGAACTAGCGAGAAACGGCCGCAAAAGGCAGCAAGAAGATTGGCCACAAAAAAGCACAAAGGGCACAAAAGAGAACCAAGACCGAAGACACAGAGAAGTGTTATTGAACTCACTCTTCTGTCTTCGGTTTTGGTTTCCTTTTGTGCCCTTTGTGCTTTTTTGTGGCCAATCCTCTTTGCCTTCGTCTTCTGCTACGCGTCCGCGACGAACGGCTTCAGTTCCTCAGTCGTGAGCAGGCGGTCGAAGTGCGCGCCGACGAAGTAATCGCCGGTGTCGAGCAGCTTCACGTGAACCACCTTCATCCGCACCCGCAGCATCGCCTCGTCGAGCATCGGTTCCAGGTACCCCGCCAGTTCGCTGCCGGTCGGCCGCGGGGCGTGGAGCAACATGCTGATGCCGGTCGTCGAGATGTTCCACACGAGGGCGACCGATGACGGGCCGCCGTCGGGCGCGTCGAGCCGCAGCACTGTTCCCATTGCGGGTTGCCGGCGCGGCGCGACCCGCCGCTCGGTGGATGTGGTTTGAACTTCGGCTACGGGTGCTGGGGCGCTCATGGTGCGTCTCGTGGAGGTAGCCCACATTATTCGCCCGCGCCCGGCCGGGGGCCAGGGCCGATCACGCGGCTTTGCGCGGTTCCACAGGCCGTCCATATAGGACGGTGTCGAGGTACGTGAACAGTTCGGCCTCGAATCGCTCTTTCCGGAAAAGCACCGCCTGGCGCCGGGCAGCCCGGGGGTCGAAATGGTCGCTCGAATTATCGAAGCGTTCGACCGCCTCGCACACGGAATCGCAGTTTTGCTCTGAAAAGAATACTCCCGTCGGCTCGGCCGCGGTCCCGAGCGGCCGGACCGTTTCTGTCAGCCCGCCCCGCGCGAACCCGATCACCGGGCACCCGCACGCCTGCGCCTCGAGCGGCACGATCCCGAAATCCTCCTCGCCGGGGAACAACAGGGCTTTGGCCCGCCGCAGGTGGTGGCGGATGACCTCGTCGGGCTGCCACCCGAGGAACTGCACGTGCGGCCCGGCGCTCGCTTTGAGCTTCGCGAGGTGCTGGCCGCTGCCGATCACCACAAGCTTCTTACCCAGCTTCTCGCACGCTTCGATCGCTAGATCGAACCGTTTGTACGGCGCCAGCGCCGACACCACGAGGTAGAAGTCCTCGCGGGGCACCGGAGCGGGGGTGTAAAACTCCGTATCGACCGGCGGGTAGATGACATCGGCGTCGCGGCCGTAACAGTCGCGAATGCGGTCGCGCACGGTGTTGCTGATCGCCACGAAGTGCGTCACCCGGTCGGCGGTCCGGCGGTCCCACTCGCGGATACGGCCCAGCAGCGTGTCCACGGCTCTGGCCTTCCATTTGCCAATGAAGCCGTGCGGGCGGAAGTACGCATCCTTCATGTGCCAGGCGTACCGCATCGGGGTGAAGCAGTAGCACACGTGCGGGACGCCCTTGGGAGGCTTTGCCGACTTCGCTACCGCGTGCGACAAGCTCACCACGAGGTCGGCATCGGTGACGCCCCAGCCCGCCGCGAACGGCATCAGCGGGAGCAGGTAGCGGTAGTACCGCTCCACCTTCGGCAGGGCGTTGAGGAAGCTCGGATGAATGCGCGCGGCTTCCACCGCGGCCGGCACCGTACCCTTTTTGTGGATCAGGGTCAGGAGCTTCGCGTCCGGCCAGCGCCGGCAGAGCGGTTCGAGGCACTTCTCCCCCCCCCGTGTGCCGGTGAGCCAGTCGTGAACCAGAACCACGCGCTCGGGTCGCCCGGCGTCCATGCCGTTTCCCTTCGGAAATGTCCCGGGCCGACCGGGTTCGCGTTTGAAAGAATCTCGCGGGCGGAAGTGTACCGTACCGCGGGAGCCGCGCGAAGGCGGGTCGCAAGAGGCGGAACCGGTTCACACTTCGCGGGTTGTGTGCCGGAGCCGGTTGCTCGATTCGGTCCGGCCGCGTTGCGTGCCGGGAAATTGCGTTGTAAGCTGAATTGCAACACCCGCCGCGTGTTCGGTCGCCTCGCACGGCCGAACGCGACCGGCGCGTTTCTCAGAGACGGCTCAGCCGCCTTGTCGGGGGAATCAGATGGCGTTCACGCTCAACATCGGCAAGTGCAGTCTGCTGGGCAACTACCGCGAAAATAACGAAGACTGCGTCGACGTGAAGGTGTTCCCGGATCTGATCGTGAACATCGTCGCGGACGGGATGGGCGGCCAAGCGGCCGGCGAGATCGCGAGCCGCAAGGCGGTGGACATCATCCCCCGCGAGCTGCGCAAGAACGTGACCCAGCACCTGAACCCCGAAGGGGTCAAGAGCACCGTCCGCCGGGCCATCGTGCAGGCGAACGAAGAAATCATGGCGATGGGCGCCCTCGACAAGGACATGAAGAACATGGGCACCACCGTCGTGATGGCGGTGTGGCGCAAGGAAAAGGGGAAGGACCACGAGCTGTTCGTCGCGGGCGTCGGCGACAGCCGGTGCTACTTGGTCCGCAACCGCCGGATCACGCAACTGACCGTCGACCACTCGCTGGCGCAGGCGCTGGTGGAGGCGCGGACCATCAGCCCGGCCGAGGCCAAGGACCACCGGTTCCGCAACGTGCTGTGGAAGTACCTCGGCAGCAAGGAAGTGGGCGAGGGGCCGGACGTTGCGGTGGTGCAACTGCAAGCCGGCGACCGGCTCCTGCTCTGCACCGACGGGCTGACCGGGGTCGTGTCGGACGAAGACTTGGCGGCGTACATCACCAACGCGACCGACATGCAGCAGTGCGCCGAAGGGCTCGGCCAACTCGCACTCGATCAGAACTCCCGCGACAACGTGTCGTGCGTCGTGATCGATGTCGCGGAAGCGTAAGGACTTCGGGTCAAAAGTCGTCAGATCAGCAAGTCGTAAAGTCACAAACCGTTATTACCAGTTGGTTTGTGACTTTACGACTTTTGACGATCGGACTTTTGACCCGAAGCCCTAAGCCGCAATCGCCGTAAAACAGCCCGCCACGAATCGGCCCTCAAACGGGCCGTTCCGCGAGCAGCAGCCAGCCGTACACGTTCCCGCCGGCGGCCGGTTGGCCGTCGGTACCGAATGGGGCCGTTTCCTTCACGGTAAATCCGGCAGCCGTCAGAACCCGCTGTGCTTCATCTCGGGTGAAGTGGTGCAGCGTAAGGGGAGCGCCGCCGTAAGCCTGAGACATCTCGATGTCGCCAACGGTCGGGCCGCCGAACAACGTGCCCCAGCGCTGGCGGAGCACACGTTTCCAACCGAGCCCGCGGAAGAACCGGTTGTGTGCGTGGAGCACAAACACCCCGCCGGGCTTGAGCACCCGAAACGCGTTATCAAGGACTTTCGCCCGGTTCTCGGCCCCGCGCACCATCCCGAGGGTGCTGAACAGACACGCCGCGTAGTCGAACGACGCGGGCGGGAGGGCGAGCGGCTCCACGAGGTTCGCCCGCAGCCACTCCGTGCGCCCGCTCACCGCTGCCGCGTTCGCGCGCGCCTTGGCGAGCATCTCCTCCGACAAATCGACGCCGACGCACTCGAACCCCTTTCGCGCGAAGTGAACGCACAGCCGCCCGGTGCCGCACCCCAGATCGAGGAGCCGGCCGGGGGCCGGGAACGCGCGCGCGCAGAACGCCACGTCGGCGGCCGCGAGCGGGGACGTGTGCATCTGGTCGTCGTAGGTCGCAACCATCTCGGCGGCGTGCAAGTAGTCCCAGAGCCCGCGGTCGACGCCGGGCGGCAGTTGCCAGTCGGGAATCATGTCCGGTATTCCGTGTGCAGTGTTTCGTGTTAGTGGTACGCACGGGGTGGTATTATTCGTACCCCGCATCCGCCACCTGCGCCCCACCGAACACGGAACACCCATGCGCGCCACCGACGTCCGCGTCCGCGACTTGTACTTCGAGTACGAGGACTTCCGGTACCGCACGCCGATCAAGTTCGGCGGGGTGGCGCTCGACCGGGTGACGCTCCTGAACGTGCGGCTCACCGTCGAGAGCGGGGCGGGCAAGAGCGCGACCGGGTTCGGCTCGATGCCGCTGGGCAACGTGTGGGCGTACCCGTCGCGCGTGCTCACCTACGACCAGACGCTCGGCGCGATGCGGTTCCTGGCCTCCCGGGTCGCCGACGCGTACCGGCTGTGCGGGCTGAGCGGGCACCCGATCGACATCACGCACCGGCTCGAACCGGAACTGCTCCTCGCCGGTAACGACTTCACCGCCATCCACCGGCTGAGCGACCCGGTCCCGAAGCTGGCTGTCTTGGTGGTCGCGTCGGCGTTCGACGCCGCCCTCCACGACGCCTACGGCAAACTTCACGGCCTCAACTGCTTCCGCACGTACACGCGCGAGTTCCTGCCCGACGACCTGAGCCCCTACCTCGGCGCCGAGTTCAGCGGGTTGCACCTCGACGACTTCATCACGCACGAGCCGAAGCCTTCAATGCCGCTGTACCACCTGGTCGGCGCGCTCGACCCGATCACCCCAGAAGACGTGGCACAGCCCGTCGGCGACGGGCGGCCGGAACACCTCGCCGAGTGGATCACGCGGGACGGCCTCACGCACCTCAAGATCAAGCTCAACGGCGACGACCTCGGGTGGGACGTGGAGCGCTGCGTTCGCATCAACGCCGTCGCGGAAGGCGCGCAACGCGCGCGGGGCGTGACGGCGTGGTGGTACTCGCTCGACTTCAACGAACGGTGCCAGAACGTCGGGTACCTGATCGAGTTCCTTCAGAAGCTCCGGGAGCGCACGCCGGCCGGCTACGACCGCGTCCAGTACGTCGAGCAGCCGACCGCGCGCGACCTGAACGCGCACCCCGAGAACAAGATGCACGCCGCGGCGAAGCTGAAGCCCGTGGTGATCGACGAATCGCTGCTCGATCTGGAGTCGCTGAAGCTGTCGATGGAGATGGGGTACACCGGCGTCGCGTTCAAGGCGTGCAAGGGGCAGACGCAAACGCTGCTGCTCGCCGCGGCGGCGCAAAAGTACGGCCTGTTCCGGTGCGTGCAGGATTTGACGTGTGTGGGGGCATCGCTGATCCACTCCGCGAGCCTCGCGGCCCACATCCCCGGGGTGGCCGCGATCGAATCGAACGGCCGCCAGTACTGCCCGGCGGCAAACGCGGCGTGGGACGCGAAGTTCCCGGGCGTGTTTACCGTCACCGGCGGCAGCATGAACACCGCGCTCCTGAACGGCGTGGGCCTCGGCGCGGTGAGTTAGGGCTCCTTCCGCTCGCGGTCGCGGCCGTCGGAGAGCACCTCCCACCCACGCTCCGCATCGGTCAAACGCTCGCCGCCGGCGACGGTCAGCGACGCCCGCAGCGCGCCGGGTGTCACGTCATTCAACAGGCGGTGAACCGCGTCGTCGGCGGTCACGACCGCCGGGTGCTTGTACCAACTGCTGATGCCGTTCGGGCTGTCGAGCCGGAAGTCCATCGTGTCGAACGCGAGGTCGCGGGGCTCCATCCAGTGAACGCCCAGGCCGTTGTTCTCGACGATCAAGATGGTGGAACTGGCACCATCAGTCACCTCATCGAACTTCCGCGCACTGGCCCCGGGCCACATCGTGTCTGGCCCGACCACGGCGAGGTAATTGGTCGTCGTTCCGAGCGGTTCCGTGCCGTGAAACGCGTAAAGCTTCGGCATTCGAGGCGCGAGTAAACTGTTGTTCGGACCGTTCCACGGCTCGTCGAACCGGTACGCATTAAAAATCTGCTGCTGCTCGATGTACGGCAGGATCAGGGTGCGCCAACTGTGCCACGGCTTGCCGTCCGGCCCGACAACGTAGGCCGGCGGCAGGCGCCCGTAAGTCTCGGCGTAGTTGGCGACCGCCAACCCGAGTTGCTTAAGGTTTCAAAGGTCTGCCATGTTTCTCGCGGCGTTACGCACCCTCTGAATGCCGTATCCAAGGGCACACAGACCAGCGCCGACCGTGCCGGTGACAGAGAGCGTGACGAACTGGCGCCGTGAGAGCACGGTATGTCCCCTGTGGTAGTGAGAGAACGAACCCCATACTGGCGCCCGCCGGTGGAAATTCCAAGCAAATTCGGAGCTAAGGTTCAGGGCGCGTCGCGGGTTGAAGTTCGTTCATCGACTTGGTAAGCCATCGAGCGGGGCATTCCTCTCGGCCCCGAGGAGTCGGACGCTTAATATGAGCACCCATTTGCCAGGGACCGGCGTCGACGACACGCCCGTCACTGAGCGCGACCTCGTTGATTACTTCCACGAGGGTTCCAAACCGACACCGGCGTGGCGCGTCGGTGCGGAGTTCGAGAAGTTCGCCCTCGATCGCGGAACGGGTCAGCAAATTGGCTTCGACGCGGGCATTGAGGGGGTGCTCCACGCCCTGGCGACGCATTTCGCCTGGGAGCCGCACACCGAGGCGGGGCGCCTCACGACGCTGACCCGCGGCCGGTCCACGGTTTCCGTCGAGCCCGGCGGGCAACTCGAGCTCTCGACCGCCCCGACGGCCCGGCTGTCCGAACTCCGGTCCGAGTTCGAAACGCACCTGCACGAGTTGCGGGCGGTGACCGACCCGGCGAGGGTCGCGTGGGTCGCGGCCGGGGTGACGCCGTTCAGCGCGGTCGAAGACATCCCGCTGAACCCGCGGCCGCGGCACCGGCTGATGGCCGAGTACCTGCCGACCCGCTGCCCGCACGGGCTGCACATGATGAAGGCGACCGCGAGCACGCAGGTCACCTTCGACTACGAGAGCGAGGCTGACGCCGGGCGCAAGCTCGCGGTCGCGCTCAAGCTCGGGCCGGTGGTCAACGCGCTGTTCGCCAACGCGCCGCGGTACGCGGGCCGGCGGACGGAGTTCGTGTCGTTCCGGGGGCACATCTGGCACAACATGGACCCCGACCGCAGCGGACTGCTCACGGACCTGCTCGCGGATGAAATCACGTTCGACCGCTGGGTGCAGTTCGTTCTCGACGTGCCGCTGTTGCTGCTCACGGACGGCGAGTCCCTGAAGCCCGCGCCGGGCGCCACGTTCCGGGAGTTCCTGCACAACGGCATCGACGGCCGGCACCCGACTCGGCACGACTGGGACGTTCACCTCTCGACGGTGTTCACCGAGGCGCGGCTGAAGCGGTTCATGGAGGTGCGCGGCGCCGACGCGACCCCGGCCCCGCTGGTGCTGTCGGTCCCGGCGGTGTGGAAGGGGCTGCTGTACGATCCGACGGCACTCGCGGCGGCAACGGATCTAGCGCGAAACTTCACGCCGGAAGAGCTGCGCCCGCTTTCGGAAGCCATTACGCGCCGGGGGATGCGTGCCGAGCACCGCGACGTTCCGGTCGCGCGCTGGTGCCACGAGGTGACCGCGATCGCGGACGCCGGGCTGGGCCGTATGGGCGAGGATGTGACGTTCCTCGACCCCGTGCGCGAGCTGTTGGACGCGGGCCGCTCGCCCGGAGAGCTGTGGCCACCGGGAGGGGACGTCGCTCAACTGCTTGGAGCCGTCGAGTACACCGGCCTGCTCTCGTGAGCCGCACCTTTTGGTGCGGCGCCGCCCTTCCCTTCATCCGCTCACGTTCCGATCGCCGGCGGGGGCCGACTCGGCCGAGCGATCGTACCGCGCACGTGCCGCCTCGATCACGGCGCGGTTATCCCGCGCCCACTGTCCGAGCGCGAAAATCGGCGTGCGCAGCGACTCGCCGAGATCGGTCAGCGCGTACTCCACGCGCGGCGGCACCGTCGGGAACACGGTTCGGGAAATGAGCCCGTCCCGCTCCAGCCCCCGAACGGTGAGCGTCAGCATCCGTTGCGACACGCCGGTGAGGGACCGCTGCAGCTCTTTGAACCGCTTCGGACCGTCGGACAGCACGATCACAACCAGAACGGTCCATTTCTCGGCGATCAGCGACAGCAACTCGGCTCCCGGCTTGCACCCCTCGCGCAGTTCCGCGTGGTTGCCCCGCCGCAGGTGCTCTTTCAGCTCCGCGAGTTCCTTGTCGGGGGTAGGCACACGCGTGTTACTCTGTTCCATGTCTGTGCCTTCTTGAGACGACCGGCGACACAGGTATTATGCCCACGGTCACCGCGTGATACCAACCGGACGCGCCGCTCTGTCGGGTGGCGCCGCGGCATTCGGAGCGAATGATGAACGTTTTGCACGTCGATTCCAGCATCCTGGGCGCCCACTCCGTCAGCCGGGCGGTGTCTGCGGCCGTCGTGTCCCGGTTGCTCGCGACGCACCCCAACGCAAAGGTGGTCTACCGGGACGTGGCTGCAGACCCGCTCCCGCAACTCACCGGTTCACTTGCGGCCACGCTCGGCAAGCCGGCGGATCAGGTTCCACCCGAGGTCGCCCGCGAGGCGGCCGCGTTGCGCCATGCGCTGGGCGAAGTGCTCGCGGCCGATGTCATCGTTGTGGGGGTGCCGATGTACAACTTCGGCATCCCGAGCCAGCTCAAGACGTGGCTGGACGCGCTGGCCGTTGCCGGGGTCACGTTTCGCTACTCGCCCGCCGGCCCGGAAGGGTTGCTCGGGCGCAAGCGTCTGGTCATCGCCTCCTCGCAAGGCGGCTTCTATCGGCCCGGCACACCGAGCGCGGGGTTCGAGCACCAGGAGAGCCACCTGCGGGCCTTCTTCGCCTTCTTGGGGCTGACCAACGTGCAGGTGGTCCGGGCGGACGGCACGAAGGTGTCCGGCGGCGACGAGCACGGGCTACCGACGGCGCTCCGGGAGGTCGCCGCGCTGCAGGTCGCGTGACCGCGTGCGGGCACCCCTGCCCGCACGTTACGCGTCACGGCGGGGGCGCTATTTCCACACCGCGACTTGCCCGGTGCGCAGCGACTGGTTGGCCAGGTGCGCGCCGGCGGCGGCACCGACCCCGGCTTCCGCCGGGCACGCCACTTTCTTCGACCGGTCCCGGATCGCCTCGACCCAGTTCGTGAGGTGGAGCAGTTCGCCGTCGGGCTTGTCGTAGAAGTCCAACCCCTTCTCACCCGTGCCCAGGACGAGCGACTTGGCCTCGGGCAGTTTCTTACCGCGGTCCGGGATGATCTCGTACCGCCCGCGGTCGAGGTACAGCGTCCCCTCGGTGCCCATGAACTCGCACATCGAGCCGTTCCGGTTGTTGCTGAACGTCCCCTCGAAGTACACCTGAACCTGCTTGTCGGGGTAGCGCAGGAGCGTCTGCACCGTGTCGGGCGTTTCCCACACGCCCTTCGCGGCAAACCAGTCCCCCACGCTCGCGGCGCTCGCCGGGTGATCGAGGTCGAGGAACCAGTGAACCACGTCGAGCCAGTGAACCATCAGGTCGGTGAAGATGCCCCCGCCGAAGTCCCAGAACCAGCGCCACTGGCGGAACTTGTAGGCGTCGAAGTCTTGGGGCTTCGCGGCGCCGAGGAACCGCTTCCAATCGACCTTGCTTGCGTCGAGCGCCTCCTTGCCGCGCTGGAACCGGTTCGCGTTACGGTTCCACGTACAATGAACCTTGTGAACCTTGCCCACCACGCCGGCTTTGAGGAGCTTGTACGCTTCAAGGATGTGCGTCATGCTCCGCTGCTGGGTGCCCACCTGAACGACCCGCTTGCTCTCGTTCTGGGCCGCGATCACCGCCGCCCCTTCGCTCAGATCGTGCGTGAGCGGCTTCTCGACGTACACGTTTTTTCCCGCCTTGCACGCGTCCACCGTGAGCGGGACGTGCCAGTGGTCCGGCGCCGCGATCAGCACCGCGTCCACATCTTTGCGGGCGAGCAGTTCCTCGTGCTTGGTGGTGGCGAACGCCTTGGGGTCGGCGAGCTTCTTGCCGGCTTCGAGGTTGTCGGCGAACACGTCGCAGACCGCGGTGATTGTGACGTTCGGCAGCGCCGGGAACGACTTCAACAGGTGCTTGCACCGCCCCCCGACCCCGATCAGACCGACCCGGAGCGTATCGTTGGCTGCAAAGCCCCGGGACGTTTCAACCAGCAGGCCCGCGGCGGCGAGCGCGGACGAAGAAAGGAACGTGCGGCGGTCTGGTATGGACATACGGCACCTTGAAGGGAGAAGTGCCGCCACGATAAACGGAAGTCGGAGGCGGGAAAAGAAAAACCCCCGCGGTGGGCGAGCCGCGGGGGCCGGATGAAGGCGACCCATCCGTTGAACGGGTGAATGAACCGCTGCGGTTATACGCTCGAGGGTCACGAATGAAGCAGCGGACCGACTAAAGACGGCTTGAACCAAATAGCTACAACCAGCAAACAGCTGGCAGCATTTCCCGGGCAAGCGAGTTAATCACACTTAGTACGGGTTGGAACAGAAATAGTTTCACCTGATTCCATTTTCGCCCCAAAAAAATGAAAACACGGGGTACCGGTGAAGGGAAAATGAGAGGCGATGCAATTACTGTCTCGCCGCCTGATGTATTCCGTTTTTAGCCTGTAATTTTGACCGGCGAATTGCGCAATCCAGGCATCGGATTTTGTTTTGCGCGCACTGTGAGCAGCGAGCGCGACACCTAATCGGTGGCAACACCTTCGACTACTCGTTCGGAAAGCGTTTGCTCGCGGTCACATTCGGCTTGTCGTTCTGACCGAGGACCACGATGTAGGTCGCGGCGCCCGGTGTAGCGTCGATGAGTTTCAGCCCCTGCTCGGGTGGCAGTACGCTAACGGCCTTCGTCATACTGTCGGCCGTAATGCCGTTGGGAGCGATCACCGTTACGCTGCGGCGCCCGGTAAGCCCGACCCCGGTTTTCGGGTCGAGCACGTGCGAGTAGCTCACCCCCGCAATCTCCACGAACTGTTCGAGGTCGCCCGAGGTCGAAACCGCGGCGTTCGCGAGTTTCAGCGTGCGCGGCTTCTGGCTCTTCGCGATAGGCGCGATGTCCACCTTCCACGCCTGCTCCCCGGGTGGGGGATCGCCACAAGTGATGTCGCCGTAAGCGGCGACGAGTGCTTGCGTGATGCCAAATTTCTCGCGCAAAAGCTTCAGCGCCTCGTCCGCGGCGTATCCCTTTGCGATGCCGCCGAGGTCGAGTTGCATTCCCGGGGTGGTCAGCCGCACCGTTTTCTTTGTGGGGTCCAGTTTCACCTTCTGGTATCCCACCTTCGCGCGGGCAGCAGCCAGTTCCTTCGCGTCCGGGAACTGTTGGGTGCGGCGCGCGAGACGCCACAACTGCACGACAGGACCGACCGTCACATCGAACGCCCCGTCCGACTTCTTGGACAACTCGTCGGCCTTCTGAAGCACGAAAAAGAGGTCATCGCCGACTGCGACCGGGTCGCCCACGTCGGTCGCGAATGCCTTACACAAGAGCATCAGCTCGCTGTCCTTCTTGTAGTCGCTCATCACCGCGTCGAGTTGGGCCACGCGCGCAAAGGCCGCGTCGGCGGCTTTTTTCGCGACGGCCTTATCGGTGGTGTAAAGCACGATCCGAAACGTCGTGCCCATGTGCTTCGACTCGAACTCGAAGCGCGCCGGCTCACCCTGCCACACGTTCGCGACGAGGTGAGGGGCAGAGGGCGGGTTGATTTCGCTACCCGGACCCGCGAACATAAGATGAATCAGCACGGCCCCGACGACGAACTCGCTCATTTTGCGCCTCCGGCCCGTTGACAGCGGCCCTTCCAGTAGGGAATCTAACAGGTATGCCAACCCGACACATCCTCTCCATCGCATTCTGCACCGCGCTTCCGCTCTTGGCGGTCGCGGTGAGCGCGGACGACAAACTGGCCCCCAAACCGTCCAATAAAGCCACCGAAACGCCCAAGACCGCCAAACTGGAAGCCGGCAAGAACTACGTCGAGAAGACGAGCGGCTTCAAAATGGTTGTGGACGACCCGGACACCGACCCGCCGAAAACTCACAAGGAGGAGATGAAGGCGCAGTTCGAGATGGTCTGGGTGCCCGGCGGCGAGTTCACGATGGGTAGCCCCGCGGGCGAAGCGGGGCGCGAGGCCACAGAAGGGCCGGCCCACAAGGTGAAGGTCGGCGGTTTCTGGATGGCCAAGTTCGAGTGCGGCTGGGACGAGTTCGACACCTTCTGGTACGACGAGAACTTCCTGAAGGCCGACAACTTGGCGGCCCAGAAGTTCGGGCCGGACGCGGTGACCCGCCCGACTAACGCGTTCGTGGACGCGACCTACGGGCACCCGCGCGACGGGCACCCGGCCCTGTGCATGACGCACCACGCCGCGATGATGTACTGCAACTGGCTCCAGAAGAAGACCGGCCGCGCGTACCGGCTGCCCACCGAGGCGGAATGGGAGTACGCCGCCCGCGGCGGTAAGGGCGACACCGCGTACTTCTTCGGCAACGACCCGAAGGGGCTCACGGATTACGCCTGGTTCAAGGACACCTCCCCGACCGACGACAAGCCCGCGGGGACGACCCACAAGAGCGGGACCAAGAAGCCGAACCCGTTCGGGCTGTACGACATGTACGGCAACGTGTGGGAGTGGACCCTCGACCAGCACGACCCGAAGGCCTACGAGAAGTTCGCGAAGAACCCGCTTTCGCTCGGCCCGGTGACGCTGCCGACCGATGAGAAGTGGGCGCACGTCGTGCGCGGCGGGTCCTGGGCTGATAAGGCCGACCGGTGCCGCAGCGCGGCGCGGCGAGTGTCGGACAAGAGCTGGATGAAGTGGGACCCGCAGGAGCCGCAGAGCATCTGGTGGCTCACCCGCATGGACGTGATCGGGTTCCGCGTCGTACTCGCCGAGAGCGAACAGCCCGAACTCGTGGGGC
Source organism: Gemmata algarum (assembly GCF_034097035.1). Taxonomy (NCBI): domain Bacteria; kingdom Pseudomonadati; phylum Planctomycetota; class Planctomycetia; order Gemmatales; family Gemmataceae; genus Gemmata; species Gemmata algarum. Next base: position 1,507 of record NZ_JAXBLV010000226.1, on the reverse strand, counting down.
TGAAGCCCAAGGTCGTGAAGAAATCGGAGTAGCGTTCGGTGTTTTCGTGTTTCGTGTTTGGAATTTAGTGCCCGGCCCGCACTCGCAAGGGCCGTTGGTGTACCAACCGAACACCAGCCACTAAACACCAAGCACATCTCTCCCCCGGAGGTCCCATGTCGAACCGTCGTGATTTCCTGAAGGCGTCCGCCGCTGTCGGCGGGACCGCGAGCGTGAGCGGGCTGGCGAGCGCGTTCGCCGGTGGCGCGAGCGACACGATTAAGGTCGGCCTCATCGGCTGCGGCGGGCGCGGCATGGGGGCCGTCAAGGACATCCTCAATGCCGAAGAGAAGATCAACGGCAACGCCGCCAAGCTCGAAATCGTCGCGGTGGCCGACGCGTTCAAGGACCGGGCCACCAACGCGGTGAAGACCTTCACCAACGAGAAGGGCAAGGACTACGGGCGGTTCGTCAAGCAAGTGAAGATCACCCCGGACACCACCTTCGACGGCCTCGACGCCTACGAGAAGCTCCTCAAGACCGACGTGAACCTGGTGATCCTGGCGACCCCGCCGGGGTTCCGCCCCTACCACCTCGAAGCGGCCGTGCGGGCCGGGAAGAACATCTTCTGCGAGAAGCCGGTCGCGGTGGACGCCACCGGCGCCCGCAAGTGCTACGCGCTGGTCGAGGAGTCGAAGAAGAAGAACATCGCGATCGTCGCCGGCACCCAGCGCCGCCACCAGAAGGGGTATATCGAGACCGTCAAGAAGATCCAGGACGGGGCGATCGGCGAGCTGCGCGCCGCCCGCTGCTCGTGGAACGGCCGCCGCCCGTGGTTTCACGAGCGCCCGGCCGGGATGGCCGACAGCACCTACCAGCTCCGCAACTGGTACCACTACCTGTGGGCGTGCGGCGACCACATCGTTGAGCAACACGTTCACAACCTGGACGTTATCAACTGGATCGTCGGCGACCACCCGGTCAAGGCGGTCGGGTTCGGCGGCCGCGCCCTCGGGCCGGCGGGCGACCCGAAGAACGTGGGCCAGATCTGGGACCACTTCGCGGTGGAGTACGAGTACAAGAGCGGCCTGCGGCTCTCCAGCTTCTGCCGCCACATCCCGGGCGACGACGACGTGTCGGAGACCGTGTACGGTGAGAAGGGCCAGACCTACACCCGCGACGGTGTCTACCAGATCAACAAGCAGCGGTCCGGCTCGGACGACATCTCGGCTTACGTGCAGGAGCACATCGACCTGCTCAACAGCATCCGCGCCGGGCGCCCGTTGAACGAGCTGAAGAACGTGACCGACTCGACGTTCACCGCGATCTTCGGCCGCAACGCGGCCTACTCGTGCCGCACCCTGAACTGGGCCGACGCGCTGGCCGCGGCGGAAGACACGATGCCCAAGGACTTCGCGCTGGACAAGCCACTGGACGCGACCCGCGCCCCGGTCCCGGGCGTGTGGAAGCTGCCCCCGAAGGCCTAAGCGGCAGATAGAAGGCAGCAGAAGCGGGTTCACCGCAGAGG
>NZ_JAXBLV010000225.1:0-36099 GCF_034097035.1 Gemmata algarum | reverse complement strand
AAATTTCGAGCCGAGGGAGATGGAACGGCTGATGGTGCCAAGTCCGGAACTACTCCGGGAGGGCGTGAAAGCATGACTCCCCCGCCGGTGTGGACGGAAGAGCAGTTGACCGCCGAGTTGGCCAAGTCCGTAGACCTATTCCGCAAGGAGCGGCTCGAAGAGGACGTGACCGACTACGGCGGGTACTTTGACCAGTTCATGGGCCACTTTGAGACCCTGATCGAGACCACTGTTGATCTGAGCCTGCTTGAGCAGAAGGCCCTGGAAATCTTATCCGACTCCAACCTGGCTCGGTCTTTCCGGTATCTCGCAGGCCCGCCGATCTCGGAAGACGACTTGGAGACCATAGCCGAGGCAGTGCTCACCCCCTCCCGGCTGAAGAACGACGAGGAAATGGTGAAGCGAGTCGTTCAGGTCATTCAGGCAGGTCTCGACCGACGGCGCTTCCCGTGGGTCAGGGGGGGCGCGAGCCGGAAGAGCGGAGCGTCAGGCGGCGGTGATCGCCTCGGCAGCCTTGATGGCCAGCCAGACGATAGGTACCAAGCGGCGGACCGAAGGCTCCACAAACCAACAGGATACTGTCCGGAGCATGTTTCAGAAGGCCCTGACGATGAAGCAGGTCCCGGCGAAGGAGATGCGCGTGTTGAGGGACGCGCCGAACCCGGGCGAGTTCTGCATGGAGGCCAAGCTCAGCGGGAGGAAGGCTGACTTAACGGCCGGGCTTTACGACAACCGAGTCATGCCCATCGAGTGCAAGGTCTCGAACTCGAAGGTCAACTCGGTGAAGCGACTCAACAACGATGCCGCCGCGAAGGCAGAAGCGTGGAAGGCCGACCTGGGTGCCAACAACGTGGTGCCGGTCGCCGTCCTCAGCGGGGTGTACAGCATTCCCAACATGCTCGATGCGCAAAGTCGGGGGCTGACGCTGATCTGGGCACACGACCTGCAACCGCTGATCGATTTCATCAACTCCACGAAACCGGAGGCGAAACCGGGCAAGAAGTTTCGGCGCTGATCACCTCGCCAGGAACACTTGATGCCCAGCGTACTTGACCACGAACCCCGCGCCGTCAGCCACTCAACGGCCGGCCGCCCCTCACCGTGGTAACCACCTTTCTTCCAGAGCGTATCGTCGATCAGGATCAGTACATCCTCCGCAAGATGCGGCAGCGCCGCTTGGGCCTCGGCCAGTCCGTGCTCCGCGTGCCCGGGGTGGCCGCTGTCGAGCGAGTCCAGGTATGCCATGTCGATCTTCGGCCCGGTGTACGCCGACAGCCACGTCACACTGTCGGACTCGTGGGCCGTGACGCCGCGTAGGTGCTGGATCTACTTCCGGGCGAACGACACGTTCGCGCGGCTCATGTCCACGCTGTCGAGCGTGCCGCCGTGGGCGTCGACCCAAAGCCCAAACACACCGGCAAACCAGCCCGCCGTGAAATCGTCCTCGGCGCGGATGCAGCCCGTCTCGACCACCACCGGTTTCTGCAATTTCCGGGGGGCTCCAAGACCATGCGGAAGGTGACGTGCCGGTCCGCGTAGTGCGCGCCGGTGTCCCACGTCCGCACCTTATCCACCAAAGACTCGATCACCAAATCGAGGCCCGTCACGCCGTCGAGCACCCGGGCGGCGTGACGGGCGATGTCCGCGCCGGTCACCCGTCACCGCGCTCGATGACGTTCCACCGACACCGACCGGGACGGGTTCGCCGAGGTGCTCACCGGCACCGGGGCCGGAGCCGCACCGCACGCCAAGCGGTTGGACGGCCGCACGCTCGGCGTGCTGGACAGCTTCCTGGTGTCCGACGCCGGGTTCGCCGGCGGCGTCTTCGTCGGCTGACGCCGGGTGCCGTCCCCGCGCCGCTCACGTGGGCGGCGCGCGGAGGCGGAAAGGACGTCTCTTCACAGTTGACGAGCCCGCCGCGTGGCTGTGGGCTCGTCAACTGCGCCAACTCGGCGGCCCTTTTTGAAGGGCACCCGTCTTCACTCCGGCCCGCCGGCCGGGGACGACCGGGTCCGGCGTCATTCTCCGCCGAGCCAGCGGCACATGATGTCGGACCGCATCACGTACTTGCGGCCGTCGGCGACCGGGGCGCCGCGGTGGTAAATGCGGTGCGGGAACACCAGCACCTTCCCTGCTTCCGGCTGTACCCGCACGATGGGGTCGTCGCCCCGCGCCCCGGTACCCAGGTTCACAGACCCCAGGTTGCGCCCCACGTCGTACACCCCGTGTATCGCATCGCCATATTTAGCTAGCGCCAAAATAGTAAAACGAATAATTTCCTGCCGCGCGCCGAACCACCGCGGCGCCTCCGGTCGGCCAAGCACTTCAGCCGACCGCGGTCACTCCAGGGCGCAAGAGGCTCGTCCAGGCTATCGCAACTATTCACATGACATTGAGAGCGAAATTTATCTACAGCATCGATAATCTTGAAACACGGCGCCTAGTGTCACTTAGGCGATTGATTTTTCGGTCAATTGCTTTCTTCCGGCTGTCCGTGTGATATCTATATCTGCCCAGATCGTCCAGACCGCCCAGGCCGCCCACATCCCGAACGCACACCGTAAGGACTTGACCGATGACCCGCTCCGCCTCGTTCCAGGACGTGTGGCGCCAGTTGTTCGCCGCCCGCCCCCGGGCCGCACGCCGCGCCGCGCTTCAGATCACCGCCCTGGAAGACCGGGTCACACCGGCCGCCTTCGTCGACAACACCCCGACGCTCGCGATCGACCTGGACACAATGGGCGAGCAGGTGACCGTCGTCTCGCAGGGTTCGACGTACACACTCACGCTCAACTTCGGCACGTGGACCGGTTCCGATAACGCCAACGTTTCCGGGAGCGGATCGGCCACCCTGACGGTCAGCGCCAACGCCTTCGACCTCATCGACCTGAACGACTCGGCCAGCGGCACGTCGGTCCGGTTCGATGACAGCGGGGCCAGCACCTACGCCGACGACTTCAGCGTCACGCTCGACGACGCCCCGGGTTTGGTGCGCTTCGTCGGGAACAGCACCTTCTCCGCGGCCGACCTGCTCGTCGATACGGCCGGCAGTGTTCAGGTCGAGCCGGCGGCCACGCTGACCGCCGACACCGGAAACATCACGCTCGAAGCCAACGTGCAGGCCACGGCTACGACGGGCAGTTTGACCGGGATTGTCATTTTCCCGGTCGCCCTGGTCCAGATCACCGGCACCGGTGCGCTGACGCTCACCGGGCGTGGCGGGGACGACGCCAGCGGTCAGCAGCAGGGGGTGTACGTGGGCGGCGCGGTCCGCGGCGGCAGCGGGGCCGTTTCCGTCACCGGTACCGGAGGGGCCAGCGGCGGCGACAACAACCACGGCGTGTACGTCTTCGGTCCCGGTGCCGAGATCACCTCGGCCGGCGGGAGCGTGAGCGTCACCGGTACCGGCGCCGGCTCGGGCACGAGCGGCCGGAACTTTGGCGTGCTCGTCGAGAACGGGGCGCAGATCGCGGCCGGGGGGACGGGTACCGTTACCGTCATCGGTCAGGGCGGTACCGGGGCGGGGGTTTCTAACTTCGGCGTGAGCGTTTACGACACCGGGACAATCACATCGGCCGGGGGGAGCGTGAGCGTTACCGGCACCGGCGGCGGCTCCGGTGCGAGCGGGAACAACTTTGGTGTGATCGTCGAGGCCGGGGCGCAGATCACGGCCGGCGGAACGGGAGCCGTCACCGTCGCCGGCACCGGCGGCGCGACCGACGGAACCGACAACTACGGCGTGAGCGTTTACGACACCGGCGCGGCGATCACCTCCGCCGGTGGGAACGTGAGCGTCACCGGCACCGGCGGCGGCTCCGGCGCGAGCGGAGGCAACTACGGCGTGATCGTCGAGGCCGGGGCTCGGATCACGGCCGGGGCGTCGGGCACCGTCACCGTCATCGGCCAGGGCGGCAGCGGCACGAGTGGCAATAACTACGGCGTGAACGTTTACAACACCGGCGCGGCGATCACATCGGCCGGGGGGAGCGTGAGCGTTACCGGCACCGGCGGCACCGGGAGCGGAAACAATTATGGTGTGATCGTTGATGCCGGGGCGCAGATCGCGGCCGGCGGGACGGGAGCCGTCACCGTCACGGGTACCGGGGGGGCCGCGCCGTCCAGTTCCAACTACGGAGTGTACGTCAGCAGTTCCGGCCAGGCGATCACCTCGGCCGGGGGGAACGTGAGTGTCACCGGCACCGGCGGCGCCGGAACGAGCGGCACCAACCACGGCGTGTACGTCGCGGCGGGCCAGATCACCGCCGGCAGTTCGGGCACCGTTACCGTTACCGGCACCGGTGGCGCGTCCGCGGGCACCGACAACTACGGCGTGCTCGTCTTTAGCAGCTTGGCGGCGATCACCTCGGTCGGTGGGAGCGTGAGCGTCACCGGCACCGGTGGCGGCTCCGGTGCGAGCGGGAACAACTACGGCGTGCAGGTCATCAACGCCGCGCAGATCACGGCCGGCGGCTCGGGTGCCGTCACCGTCACCGGCACCGGCGGCACGACCACGGGCAACACTAACTACGGCGTGTACGTCTTTGCTCCCGGCGCGGCGATCACTTCGGCCGGTGGGAACGTCAGTGTCACCGGTGCCGGCGGCGGCACCGGAGCGAGCAGCACCAACTCCGGCGTGTTCGTCGACTTCGGCGGTCAGATCGCGGCCGCCGGGACGGGCACCGTGACCGTCGCCGGCACCGGCGGCACGACCACGGGCAATTCCAACTACGGCGTGTACGTCAGCAACATGGGCGCGGCCGTCACCTCGGCCGGTGGGAACGTCAGCGTCACCGGCACCGGCGGCGGCACCGGCGCGAGCGGCACCAACTACGGGGTGTACGTCAGCGGCGGGGGCCAGATCACGGCCGGCGTCACCGGGAGCGTCACCGTCGCCGGCACCGGCGGCGCGGCCGACGGAACCGACAACTACGGCGTGTACCTCTTCGCTCCCGGTTCGACGATCGGCTCGGCCGGCGGTGCCGTCAGCGTCACGGGCGCTGGCGGCGGCACCGCCACGAGTAGCGCTAACCACGGCGTGTACGTCAGCACCGGCGCCCAGATCACGGCCGGCGGTGCCGTCACCGTCACCGGGACCGGCGGCCTGGGGGCCGACAACTATGGCGTGCGCGTCGACAACGTCGGCGCGACAATCACCTCGACCGGGGGCGCCGTGGGCGTCACCGGCACCGGCGGGGGCAGCGGGGCCAGTCACGGCGTGGCCGTTACCGGCATGAGCACGTTCACGGCCACCGGTACCGGGGCGGTTACCGTCACCGGTACCAGCGGCACCGGCGGGATCGGTTCCGGCGTGACCGTCAGCATCGGGAGCCAGATCGCCTCGGGCGGGGGAGCGATCACCGTCACCGGCACCGCCGGCACCGGTTCGTTCGGTATCGATCTCGGCGTCCTCGGTACGGTCACAACGGCGACCAACGGCGGCGACGTAACCCTGATCGCCGACGCCATCAACATCGACGCCAACGCCACCGTCTCCACCCAGGCTGCCGGCACCGTCGAGCTGATCCCGGTCACCGCCGGCCGGGGCATCGATCTGGGGGGCGCCGACGGCACGGCCCTGGGCCTGACCGACGCCGAACTCGACCGGGTCACCACCGGCACCATCCACGTCGGCACCGCCGGCACGGGCGCCGTCGTCGTCAGCGCCCCGATCACCCGTTCGGCGGCCACCGATCTGGTGCTTACGGGCACGACCGTGACCGGCACCGCGACCGGCACCGACTTGGCCCTGGCGGGCGGCGAGCTGTCGTTCGGCACCGGCACCGTGCTGACCGCGGTCGTTACGGGCACCGCCCCCGACGCCGGGTACACGCAGTTGAATGTGGACGGGGACGTGAACCTGTCCGGGGTCGGGGTTGCGCTGTCCGGCTCGCTGACGCCGGCGTTCGATACCGTGTTCCAGTTGGTGACCGCGACCGGCGCGGTCGCCGGCACGTTCGGCGCGGCCACCGTGTCGCTCAACGGGGTCACGCTCGATCTGGCGACCACTTCCAACACCGGCACCGCCACCGCACCGGCGTCGCCGCCGGTGCCGCCGGTGCCCCCGGTGCCCCCGGTGCCGCCCGTGACGGCCGCGCCGGCCCGCCCGGGGGTAATTGCCAGCGGCCCGGGCGGGGTGGTGAACACCTACAACGCGGACGGCTCGCTCCGGTCCACCGCCACCCCGTTCGCCGGGTTCACCGGCGCCATCACCGTGACGGCCGCCGACGTGAACGGAGACGGGGTCGCCGACATGATCGTGGGCACCGCGGACGGCAACTCGCACGTCAAGGTGATCGACGGGGCCACCGGGGCCGAGCGGTTCTCGTTCCTCGCGTTCGACGGGTTCCTCGGCGGGCTCAGCGTGGCCGCCGGCGACGTGAACGGCGACGGGGTCGCCGACATCATCGTGGGCACCGCTGCCGGGGCCGAACACGTGAAGGTGTTCGACGGGCGCACCGGCGCTCTGCTCCGCAGCTTCCTGGCCTCGCCGGGCGCGTTTGGGCTCCGGGTGGCCGCCGGGGACCTGAACGGCGACGGGATCGCCGACATCGTCACCGCCACCGCCACCGGGGCCGCGGTGGTCCGCGCGTTCGACGGCTCGAGCGGGGCACAGCTCCTGGCGTTCGAGGCGTTCGGCGGGTTCGCGGGCGGGCTCAGCGTGGCCGCCGGAGACCTGGACGGCGACGGGATTGCCGAGATCGTGACCGGGGCTAACGCCCGCGGGCACGTCAAGGTGTTCGGGGCGACCGGGCTGGAGCGCGCCAGCGCGCTCGTGTACCCCGGGTTCGCCGGGGCCGTGCGGGTGGCCGTCGCCGACACCGACCGGGACGGGTTTGCCGAGGTGCTCACCGGCACCGGGGCCGGAGCCGCACCGCACGCCAAGCGGTTGGACGGCCGCACGCTCGGCGTGCTGGACAGCTTCCTGGTGTTCGACGCCGGGTTCGCCGGCGGCGTCTTCGTCGGCTGACGCCGGGTGCCGTCCCCGCGCCGCTCACGTGGGCGGCGCGCGGAGGCGGAAAGGACGTCTCTTCACAGTTGACGAGCCCGCCGCGTGGCTGTGGGCTCGTCAACTGCGCCAACTCGGCGGCCCTTTTTGAAGGGCACCCGTCTTCACTCCGGCCCGCCGACTGGGGACGATCGGGTCCGGCGTCATTCGCCGCCGAGCCAGCGGCACATGATGTCGGACCGCATCACGTACTTGCGGCCGTCGGCGACCGGGGCGCCGCGGTGGTAAATGCGGTGCGGGAACACCAGCACTTTCCCCGCCTCCGGTTGCACCCGCACGATGGGATCGTCGCTCCGCGTCCCGCCGTGCGAGCGCAGGTTGAACTCGGTGGCCCCGCCCGCGACCCCGCCGTTCAGGTAGATCATGAGGGTGAACGCGCTGCGCTCGATCGGCGACCGTTCGTAGGCCCCGTCGAAGTGCCAGTCGAACTGCTGCCCCGGGTCGTACCGGTAGAACCGCCACCGCTCGTTCAGCCCCACCGGCTGCCAGAACTGCACGCGATCGGGCACGAACGGCCGCAGCCGCTCCCACACCGATTGCGCGATACCGGCGTCGTCGATCATGACCCGGTCGTTGTTGCGGATGTCCTTGCGCATGACCGGGCCGCCCGTCGTGGTGATGGGCGCGTCCCCGTACCCCGCGGACTCGGTCATCGTGATGTAGTAATCGCACTCGTCGGGCGAGAAGAAGTCGTGGATCACGAACAGGTCGTCGCGCTCGGCGAGGAACTCTTTGCGCATCTCGGGCATGGCGAACCTCCTCGGGTGTGTGCGGAGCGACACCCGTGAAACGCCCGCGGTTCGCCCGCGAAAAGGAAACGAGCCGCGGGCCGCGCTCCCCCGCTCACACCAGCGGCAGCTCGAAGCCTTCTCGTCGCGCCGGCCGAGTTGGCGTCAGCGCGTTGCGGGTAAGCTTTTGAAGTGCTGCTGCTGTTGAACCGCCTGAATGCGTTCGATCGCGGCCCGGAGGCCGGCGAAGATACCAACCAAGCAGGCAAGGAACAGCATCAGCTTTAAGATCATCATTGCTTTAGCTTGTCCGTTTGCCCTTTTGCGCCGACGGATCAAGAGGGCTGTCGACAGTCCCTCGTCGTCGCGCGACGGCTCGGCCTTGGGCCGCCGCGGGGACGGGCGTTCGTGGCGGCCTTCGTCCAGCGGCTGAACTTCGCGGGGCTTCGGCGCGGGTCGCTCCGGTGGCAACGGCCTCGCGCGACGATCGCTCGCGCGGTGCCGCTTCTGCTCTGCCGCGGGCGCGGGGCTTGGCGAGGCGAGTGCGAGCGGTTGGGACTTGGGAATAACGGTGGGATGGCCGCAGTCCGAACAGGTCATGGCGCGGCCGGCGACCTGTTCGGGTGCCGAATAGGGGCGGAAGCAGTTCGGACACACGAAATCGATAGGCAAGCGGCACCCACTTTGATGCGCCCTGGGCGGGCGGTTGGCGTTTCGGGGCTACCGTATCGGGCGTCCGACACGAGCGAATCACCAACCAGTCCGCCTTATAAAAACATCTGCACCCCGCCCTCATTCGCAATGACTACAACTTCGGACGCTGCGCGCTTTATTAACGATTGACTTATCAAGCAACAGATTTTAACCGGCGGGCTATGACCTGACAAGTGCGGACGGGCGCCCGCCGTTCGGAGCGGCACAACGACCAGCCCCGGCTCACACCGGCGGCAGCTCGAAGCCCTTGCGGTACTCCTTGCTCACGAGCTTCGTCGCGGGGGCCGAGTTGGTGAAGGTGAGCTTCGCCGCGTCCCATTCGAGCTTCGTGCCGGCGAACCGAACCGCGATGTTGCCGAGCAGCATTGCCTCCGTCAGCCGGCCCGCGTAGTCGAAGTTCGACGACGCCAGCTCCGGCTTGCCGGCCCGGATCGCCTCCGCCCACTCGCGCTTCATGTGGGCGTCCTGGTCCCCGTCCACGCCCGCGGGCAGCTTCTCGGGCTTGGTGGTTTGGAGCCCGGTGAAGTCCGGCTCGGGGGTGATGCGGAACTGCGCGCCGTAGTCGTTGGGCGAGAACAAGATGCCCTTGTCGCCGACCAGGATCGACCCGCTGTCGGCGAGCTTCTCGCCCTTCTTCAGCAGCTTCGCGAGCAGTTCGGCCGGCGGCAGCACGGTCTTGCCGTCCTTCTTCCCCTCGTACCAGTGAAGTGTGCAGGCCGGCGCGGCCCCGCGGGCCGGGAACAGGTACTGGATGTGTGCCCACGCCGGGAACGTTTCGGAGTTGATCTCCGCGGCCTCCGCGGCGACCGCCACGGGCGCGTCGAGTTGCAGCGCGCGGAACGCCATGTTGGCGGTGTGGCACGCCATGTCGCCCAGCGCGCCGGTGCCGAAGTCCCAGTACCCGCGCCAGTCGTGCGGGTGGTACGCCGGCCGCGGCGCGAACGCCACCGCGTAGGGCCGCATCGGCGCCGGGCCGATGAACTCGTCCCAGTGGACGTGCTTCGGGACCGGGGCCTCCTTCGGCCGCGCCACGATGTCGGGCGACTGCTTCCAGTAGTGCGCCGGCCGGTTGGTCCACACGTGGGCCTCGCGGACGGCGCCGATGGTGCCGGCCCGGACCAGCTCGACCGCCCGGCGCAGCCCGTTCAGGGCCGAGCCCTGGTTGCCCATCTGGGTGCAGACCTTCGCCTTCGCGGCCAGCTCGCGCATCACGCGGGCCTCGTGGACCGTGTGCGTGAGCGGCTTCTGGCAGTACACGTGCTTGCCCAGCTTCATCGCCCGCATCGACGCCGGGGCGTGCGAGTGGTCCGCGGTGGACACCACCACGGCGTCGATGTCCTTCGCCATCTTGTCGAAGAGCACGCGGTAGTCGAAGAACTGTTTGGCGTCGGGCCAGGTCCGGGCGCGTGTGGCGATCCGCTGGTCGTCGATGTCGCACAGCGCGACGACGTCCATGAACTTCCCGGCCTGCTCGATGTCGCCGGAGCCCTTGCCGCCGACGCCGATCCCGGCGACGCGGATCTTGTCGTTCGCGCCCCACACCCGGCGCATCGACGCGCCGGACGCGGTGAGCAGGTAACCGGCGGCGCCCGCGGTGCCGAGTTGCAGCGCGCGGCGACGAGTGATGCGAGACATGCGGGCACTCCGGCGGAGAGAAAAGGGGTGCCGAGAGGGTAACCCGTTGCGCGGGCGGTGTCCACAACGCGAATTCGATAGTTGCGAATTGGCGGCGGCGTTACAGCCGGTCCCCGGAGTCGGCGGCGGTGAGCAGCGTCAGGTCGGGCCGCGCGAGGTGCCGCGACGTTTGCAGGTGGCTCAGGTACTGCTGCGTGATCGCGTCCGACAGGATCGGCAGCCAGCCCGCGACGTGGTCCAGCAGCGCCTTCAGCGCGGGCCGCGTCCCCTCCTCCACCACCGCGAGCCGTTCGGGCTCGGCCATCCGGACGGACCCCAGCGCGGCGAGGGCGAACCGCTGCTCCGGGGCACGCCCGGCCGCCCCAGTGGACCGCGGCAGGTGGTCCACATCTTCCGCCAGGGCCGCGAGCTGCGACGCGAGCGACCGCGGGTTCGTCTCGTCGTCCACGAGCAAATCCAGCACGGCCTCCGCGCGCAGGCTGCTCATGTAGCGGCGCCGGTACGTCATCCCGCTGTCCGCCACCTCGAGCACGGCGTCGAGCACCGGCCCCTCTTGCGGCGACACGTTGACCAGCGTGGCCCGGATGAGCCCGATGGTGTGCAGCGACCGCTCGAGCTTGCGGCCGAGGTCGAGGAACCGCCAGCCCTCCCCGCGGGTCATGCTCTCGGTCGCCAGCCCGCCGAACGCGGCCAGCGTCACCACGGTGCGGTTCAACAGGTCGAGCACCGCCGCGGGCGTCGGGCCGTCGTCATCGGCCGGCGGGCGGGTGAGTTCGCCGAGCGAGTTCACCACCCGCCACATGTCGAGCGAGATGAGGTCGCGCACCACCGACGCGACCGACCGCACCGCGTTGACCACAGAAGCGAGGCTGTTCGGGTCGGAGCTGTCGAACACCGCCGGGAACACGCGGTCGAGCGGGTCACATTCGGCCTCCCCGCGCGGGCACTTCGGGTCCGCCGTAATCGCCAGCGCGTGCAACAGGCACGGCAGCTCGGGGCTGTCCACGAGCCCGGACCGCTCGGTGATCCGCACGACGATCCCGCGGAGCAGCCGCGTCAGCCCTTCGGCCCGCTCGGCGTAGCGGCCGAGCCAGTACAGGTTGTCCGCGGCGCGGCTCGGCAGGTTCCCGCCGGAGCGCGTCAGAGCGACGCGCTGGCCGCTCCCGGGCAGCAGGCTGAAGTCGCTGACCGCGGCGTCCGCGAGCACCCAGGTGTCCTTGCTCCCGCCGCCGCGCTGCATCGACACGACGGTGGTGTCCGGGGACGCGCTCACGCGCGTCAGCCCGCCCGGCATGCACATGAACCCGCCGTTCGTGTCGGCCGCGAGGTACGCCCGCACGACGAGCTTGCGGCGCACCAGCCGGTCCCCGTCGAGGACCGGCGCCGAGGACAAATCGAGGCGGTCCTGCGCGACGAAGTTCCAGGGCCGGGCGTGCAGCCGCTCGACGAGCGCGAGCCGCTGCGCGGCCGTCAGTTCCGCCGGGAACACGGGCTCGATGCGCGTCGCCGGGAACACCGGTTTGATGACGAGTTGGCTCAGGTGGTCGAGGACGTACCGGAGCGAGTCGGGCTCGCCGCACCACCACGTCCCGACGGACTCGAGCTTCAGCTCCTCGCCCAAAACGGCGCGGCAGAGCCGCGGCAGGAACGCCGGTAGGGCCGGCGTTTCGAGGAGCCCCGTTCCAAGCGCGTTGGCAACGACCACGTTGCCGCTCCGGGCCGCGTGGACCAGCCCGGGGACCCCCAGGAACGAGTCGGGGCGCAGCTCGAGCGGGTCGCAGAAGTCGTCGTCCAGCCGCCGGAAGATCACATCGACGGGTTGCAGGCCGCCGAGCACCTTCAGGTAGACGCGGTTGTCGCGGACGGTGAGGTCACCGCCCTCCACGAGCGTGTAGCCGAGGTAGCGCGCGAGGTAGGCGTGCTCGAAATAGGTCTCGTTGTACGGCCCGGGCGTGAGCAGCACGACGCGGGGGTTATCCTTGTTGCGCGGCGCCAGCGCGCGGAGCGTGTCCCGGAACGTCTGGAAGAAGAGCGCGAGCCGGTGGACGCGGCAGTCGCGGAACGCCTCGGGCAGCGTCCGCGTCATCACGATACGGTTCTCGAGCGCGTATCCCGCCCCGGAGGGGGCCTGGGTGCGGTCGCCGATCACCCGCCAGTTCCCGTCGGACCCGCGGCCGAGGTTCGCGGCGTAGAGGTGCAGGTACCGCCCGCCGGGCACCTTGATGCCGTGAACGGAGCGCAGGAACCCGGGGTTCGGGAACACCAGCTGCGGCGGGATCAGCCCGTCCTTGAGCAAGCGCTGCGGGCCGTACAGGTCCGTGAGGACGAGTTCCAGCAGCTTCGCGCGCTGGATCAGCCCGCGGCCGAGGAACACGGACTCGTGCGTCGGGACGAGGAGCGGGATCGGGTCGAGCTGCCACGGGCGGGCGATCCCGTGCGGGTCGCCGTACACGTTGTAGGTGACCCCGTTCTCGCGGATGAGCTGCTTCGCCTCGCGCCACCGGCCCGCGAGCTCGTCGCGGCCGAGCTCGCGGAGCGCGTCGTCGAACGCGGCCCAGTGCGGGCGCGGCTCGCCCGCCTCGTCGACGGCCTCGTAATAACCGGACGGCTCGGCCCCGGGGCGAAAATCGCCGCCGGGCGCGAGGCGCGGGTCGGTCAGGGGTTCGGTGAGGCCGTCTGACATCCGTAAGTGCCGGGAAGAGGCGGGGCGCGGCGACCGCGGCCCGGCGGCGCCGTTGCCCTATTCTAGGACGGTTACGGAAGCGCGGCCGAGCGTCTGTTGCTGCTCGGCCGGGGCGAACGGCCGGTACCGAACCGGTTCGGCCGTTCGCAGGTCGAGGGTGAGCGGGAACTCGGGATTCGGCTCCTCCGGCGGGACGTTCACCGGGCCGGGGGTGTGCCCGAACGCGAAGAACCGGGCGATGCGGCGGCTCTCGGCCGCCAGGGCGTTGACCGGGAAGCTCTCAAAGGCCATCCCGCCCGGGTGGGACACGTGGTAGGTGCAGCCGCCGATGCTGCGGTCGTTCCAGGTGTCCAGTAAGTCGAACACCAGCGGCGCGTGGACCGGGATCGTGGGGTGCAGGCAGCTCGGCGGCTGCCACGCGCGGTACCGCACGCCGGAGACGAACTCGCCCCGCGTGCCCGTGGGGTGGAGCGGGACGCGGCGGCCGTTGCACGTGAGCACGTGCCGCGGGTCGGTGAGGCCGCGCACCTTCACCTGCACGCGCTCCACCGACGAATCGACGTAGCGGCTGGTGCCGCCCGCGGCGGCCTCCTCGCCCAGCACGTGCCACGGCTCGATGGCGGTGCGCAGCTCGAGGTTCACCCCCCGGTGCGTGACGGCGCCGAGCACGGGGAACCGGAACTCGACGTGGGGCGTGAACCACGCGGGGTCGATGGCGTACCCGCCGCGCTCGCGCAGCTCGTCGAGGGCGTCCGCAAAGTCTTCCGCCACGAAGTGGGGCAGCATGAACCGGTCGTGCAGCGACGTGCCCCACCGCACCAGCTTGTGGTCGTAGGGCTTGCGCCAGAACCACCCGACCAGCGCCCGCATCAGGAGCTGCTGGGCGCAGCTCATGCGGGCGTGCGGCGGCATCTCGAACGAGCGCAGCTCCAGGAGCCCCCGCCGCCCCTCGGCCGAGTCCGGGTTGAACATCTTGTCGATGCAGAACTCGGCCCGGTGCGTGTTCCCGGTCGCGTCCGTCAGGAGGTGCCGGAACAGCCGGTCCACCAGCCACGCCGGCGGGTTGCGCCCCTCCCCCACCTGTCCGAACGCGATCTCCAGCTCCCGCAGCGCGTCGTGCCGCGCTTCGTCCACGCGCGGGTGCTGGCTGGTCGGCCCGACGAACAGCCCGCTGAACAGGTACGACAGCGACGGGTGGTTGTTCCAGAACCCTACGAGGCTCTTGAGCAGGTCCGGGCGGCGCAGGAACGGGCTGTCCGCGGGGGTCGAACCGCCGAGCACGACGTGGTTACCGCCGCCGGTGCCGGTGTGGCGCCCGTCGAGCATGAACTTCTCGGTACACAGCCGGGCCTGCCGCGCCTCTTCGTAAAGCGTGGTGGTGATGTGAACCGCCTCGTCCCACGACCGCGCCGGGTGCATGTTCGCTTCGATCACGCCCGGGTCCGGGGTGATGCTGAAGTGGTTCACCCGCGGGTCGTGCGGCGGCTTGTAGCCCTCGATCAGCACCGGCCGGTCGAGCTTCGCCGCGGTGGTTTCGACGGCCGCGACGAGGTCGAGGTAGTCTTCGAGGAACCGCGCCGGCGGCATGAACACGTGCAGCACGCCGCCCCGCGGCTCGACGCACAGGGCGGTGCGGACGACGCTCGCGGGCCGGTCGGCGTGTGCAGCCCCGTTCGTGGACGGCAGCGGCGCGCGCCGGCGCCCCCACTCGTCCCCGAACCGCGCCCGCGCGTCGCCGTCCGCAAAGGGGCTGTCCGCAAAGAGGCTGCTCCTCTGCGTCTTTGTCAACTCGGAGGGCTGACGCCCTCCGCTCGCCTGGAACCGGAACTGTGGGAGCGGCCCGCGCTCCGCGAACGGGTCGCGCGGCTCCATGAACTGCCGCGCCGACGGGTCCTCCCACGGGACCGAGTCGAGCGGCAGCCGGAACCCCATCGGGCTGTCGCCCGGGATCAGGTACAGGTGCTCCTTCCGCAGGAACCACGGGCCGCTCTCCCACCCCGAGCCCGCCCCGAACGCGCGGCGCAGGGGGAGCACGGTGCCGACCGGGCTCCCGAGCTTCTGCTCGAACACCCGCGCGAGCCGCGCCCGTTCTTCGGGGTCGTCGAGCCTGCTGTCGAGCGGGTCCACGTTGGCCGGCAGCCGGCGCTCGCGCCACAAGTAGTACCACGCGTCCTCATAGCCCGGGAGCGCGTGCCGCGGGTCCACCCCCAGCACCTCCGCCAGCGTCTGCGCGAACCGGGCGGCGTCCGCGGACCCGAACCCGTACGCGCGGTCCCCGTCGGCGGTGAGCGTGGGGTCGATCCAGATTGGCTCGCCGTCGAGCCGCCAGTAGCAGGAGAACGCCCAGCGCGGGAGCTGCTCGCCGGGGTACCACTTCCCCTGCCCGTAGTGCAGCAGCCCGCCCGGCGCGAACTGGTCCCGCAGCCGTTTCAGGAGGGTCACGCCCTGCTTGCGCTTCTGCGGCCCGAGCGCGGTGGTGTTCCACTCGGGGGCGTCGCGCTCGTCGGCGCTCACGAACGTCGGCTCGCCGCCCATCGTGAGCCGCACGTCCCACTCGCGCAGGTCGGCGTCGATGCGCTGGCCCAGGGCGTTGATCGCCGCCCACTGCCCCTCGGTGTACGGCTTGGTGACGCGCGGCGCCTCGTCCAGCCGCGTCACCGACATGTGGAACTCGAACCCCTCTTCGACCTTGTCGTCCTCGTCCCTTTTGGCCCACGAGTACGAGCCGGTGACGGGCGCCGCCGACTGCGGGTCGGCGGTGCAGGCGAGCGGGATGTGCCCCTCGGCGGTCATCAGCCCGGAGGTGGGGTCGAGCCCGACCCAGCCGGCGCCGGGCAGGTAGATCTCGGTCCAGGCGTGCAGGTCGGTGAAGTCGGCCGACGGGCCGGCGGGGCCGTCCAGCGGCTTCTCGTCGGCGACGAGCTGGATCAGGTACCCCGACACGAACCGCGCGGCCAGCCCCAGGTGGCGGGCGAGCTGGACGAGCAGCCACGCCGAGTCGCGGCACGACCCGCGGCCGAGTTCGAGCGTCTCCTCCGGCGCCTGAACGCCGGGCTCCATCCGGATGACGTACTCGACCTTGTCTTGAACCGCGCGGTTCAGGCCCACCAGGAAGTCGATGGCCTTCTCGCCGCTCTTGCGCTCCCGCTCGATCAGCCGCTGTAAAAGCGGGCCGGCGGGGAGTGTCTCGAAGTACGGGGCCAGCTCGCGGGCGATGGCCGCGTCGTACCGGAACGGGTACTCCTTCGCGTACTCCTCCACGAAGAAGTCGAACGGGTTGATCGGGGTCAGGTCGGCGATCAGGTCCACCGTGACGACCAGCTCCCGCGCCGGCTTCGGGAACACGAGCCGGGCGAGGTAGTTCGAGTACGGGTCCTGCTGCCAGTTCAGGAACTGCTCGGCCGGCTCGACCTTGAGGGAGTAGCTCGGCACCGGCGTGCGCGCGTGCGGCGCCGGCCTCAGCCGCACCACGTGCGGCAGGAGCGTGACGGGCCGGTCGTAGGTGTACTTGGTGACGTGCTGGAGCGCGACCCGGATGCCCATTCGTGTGGTTCCTGTGGCAGGAGAGCGGGCGGACGAAGTCTTCCCTTCTGGGGCGTGCGAAGTCTCAAGTCGTCAGGTCCCAAGTCATCAAGTCGGCGGCGCCCGTCCCACCGCATGCCCCGACTTGACGACTTGGGACCTGACGACTTGAGACTTCGCGCCCTCACGACTGACTCTGGCTCTGCGTCGCCGTGGCCGGCCCGGGCCGCACGCCGGAGCCGGGCGGGCGCACGTCCGCCGCGAAGAACGTCGCGTGGACCGCCTCGCCGATCCGGTGGACCGAATCGACCACGTGCGTCAGCGTCTCGTGCAGCCCCTCGCGGATCACGTCCGGGATCGCCCGCGCGTCGAGGTACGCGATCAGCTCGCCGATCAGCCGCTCGGGCTTGGTGCGGTCGCGCCCGACCGGGTTGCCCGCGGCGGCCGCGATCGCGGACTCGCACTCCCACAGGCACCGCTTGATCGACCGCGGGAACTGCTCGTCGAAGATCAGGAACTCGGCGACCGCGGTGGCCGGGTCCATCGGGGTGGCGCGGGCCTTCTTGTGGAACGGCTCGTACCCGGAGCAGCTCATCAGGATCGCGACCCAGTGGGCGTTGTCCACCGGGCTGCCCACGTCCTCCACCTTCGGCAGGAGCGTGTGGTACTTCACGTCCATGATGCGGGCCGTCTGGCTGGCCCGCTCCAGGTACGTGCCGAGCTTGAAGAACTCCCACGCCTCGCCGTGGCTCATGGTGGCGTCGGCGACGCCGTGCAGGAGCTGGTTGATGCGCCGCACCTCGGCGTAGAACTCGCTCCGGTTGCCGTCGTACAGCTCGCGGCTCTCGGGCGCCTGCATCCAGAGGTGGTAGTGGTTCATCCGCTCCCACATCTCCGCGGAGATCACCTCGCGGATGATGCGGGCGTTCTCCCGCGCCCACGCCAGCGACGACGCGATGCTGAACGGGTTCTCGCGGTCCCAGGTCATGAACACCTGGACGTGCTCCGCGGTGGGCTCTTCGGCGTAATCGTGGATGCCGGAGATGATGAGCGCCGGCCGCCACTGCTGCTCCACCGGCACGTGGAAGTCGAGCAGCAGGGTGTGGTTGACCTCCAGCACGCGCGCGGTGTTCTCCGAGCGCTCCAGGTACCGGGCCAGCCAGAAGCAGTGCTCCGCAACACGAGAGATCATGCTCGCTCCACGGCCTCTCTGGGGGCACAGGGCTCCCGCCCTGTGCTACGTCCGCCGGCCCCTCCGGGGCGGAAAGACACGTTAAAAGGCAGAAGTATCAGAGCAAAAGGTTGCGTCTCTTTTGCCGTTCGACTTTTCTCTTTTGCCCCGGGTTTGTACCCCGTCCTCACTTCTCCAGCACCCACGAGTCCTTGCTGCCGCCGCCCTGGCTGCTGTTGACCACCAGCGAGCCCTTGGTGAGCGCGGTGCGGGTGAGGCCGCCGGGCAGCACCCACGTCGAGCGCCCCGTAATTATGTACGGGCGCAGGTCGAGGTGCCGCGGGGCCACGCCCTCTTCGGTCCAGGTGGGGCAGGTGCTGAGCGTTACAACCGGCTGGGCCACGTAGTTCCGCGGGTTCTCGCGGATCTTCTCGGCGAACTCCGCGCGCTGCGCCGCCGTGCTCGACGGCCCCATCAGCATCCCGTACCCGCCGGACTCGTTGACCGCCTTCACCACCAGTTCGCCCAGGTGCGCGAGGGCATACGCGCAGTCGTCCGGGCGGGCGCAGATGTACGTCGGCACGTTCTTCAGGACCGGCTCCTCCGACAGGTAGAACCGGATCATGTCTTCCACGTAAGGGTACACGGCCTTATCGTCCGCGACGCCGGTGCCCACGGCGTTGGCGAGCGTCACGTTGCCCGCGCGGTACGCGCGGAACAGCCCGGGGACGCCCAGCAGGCTGTCGGGCCGGAAGGTTTCGGGGTCGAGGAAGTCGTCGTCCAGCCGGCGGTAGATCACGTCGACGCGCTGCGGGCCGCGGGTGGTCTTCAGGTACACGATGTCGTCGTGAACGAACAGGTCCGCGCCGAACACCAGTTCGACGCCCATGTGCCGGGCCAGGAAGCTGTGCTCGAAGTACGCCGAGTTGTACTGCCCCGGCGACAGCACCACCACGCACGGCGGCGCGCCGGCGCCCGCCGGCGCCACCGACGCCAGCGCCTCACGCAGGCGGTGCGGGTAGTCTTCGACGCGGCGCACGCGGATGTCCGCGAACAGTTGCGGGAACACCTTCTTCATCACCGCGCGGTTCTCGAGCACGTAGCTCACGCCGCTCGGCGTCCGGCCGTTGTCCTCCAGGACCAGGAACCGGCCGTTCACGTCGCGGATCAGGTCGGTACCGCAAATGTGAACGTACACCCCGCCCGGCGGGCGGAACCCGACCATCTCCTTGCGGAACCCCTTGGACCCGAGGACCAGTTCCGCCGGCACCACGCCCTCGCGCAGGATCTTCTGCTCGTGGTACACGTCGTACAGGAACAGGTTGAGTGCCTGCACGCGCTGCACCAGCCCCTTTTCCAGAGCCGCCCATTCGGCGGCCGGGATCGTGCGCGGGATCAGGTCGAACGGGAAGATCTTCTCGACCCCGCGGCGGTCCGAGTACACGCTGAACGTGATCCCCTGGTTCACGAACGCGAGGTCGGCGCCGCTCCGTTTGAGCTGGAACTCGGTGTGTTTAAGCTTCCCGAGGCGGTCCACGAGCGTGGCGCAGTGGGCGTGTGGCGCTCCGGTGCGGTTAAACAGTTCGTCCCACGCGGCCGGGTGTGCGGAGTACCCGTCGAAGAGTCGCGGCATCGAATAAACACCGTTCGTACTCGGAGCGAGCCGCGGTTGTGTACCGACAGTGGACATTGGGCAAGTCCTCGTGCCACAGAACAAGGCTCGCATTGCACCGAGAGCGGGCAACGTGAGCCAGTTTCGCACTCAGAACGGGCTGCATTCGAAGATGTACGATGCGAATTGCAACTGTGATGCCGGAATAGCTAGCAACAGAATTTTCGGCAACGGGCAGACCCGGAGTCCAGATCTCCCGCACCCGATGACCGGGCTTGCGAATTGCATGCTTCGTTCTGGCTTCATATCCCGGGCAAACGTGCCCGGAGTACGAGCAACCGCAACTTGTCGATGAGCGACGAGTTCCGACGGGAGGTCAGCATCGGGTGCGAGTGCAACCACTTGCCGAGCAACGGTTGCACTCGCCTTAATACCTTTTGAAATGCGTGTGACCTGCGAAACTTCGTCCGCCTTCACTTCAGCGGAGGGGCCGAGCCTTCGGGGGCGGCCAGTGCCGCGGCGGCGCCAGTTGCCCCTGTGCTTTCAGGAAGCGGCGCCGGTTGCTGGGGCGGCGGAACGGCAGTAACGGCCGCGGCGGCCACATCGGTCGTGTTCCGCCCGGCGCGCCAGGCCTTGAAGCCCTTCCACATCATCGGCAGCACCGACAACGCGATGACCACGACCACGACCTTGTCGATCTGCTTCGCCCAGGTGAAATCGGGCTTGCCGAGGAGCTGCTGAACCGGCGGATCGGCCAACGGGATCAGGTAGTAGCCGAACAGGATCATGCTGAAGATCCAGCCGATTCCGCCGAACACGTTGTACGACAGGAACGTGCGGAACTCCATCCGTGTGGCGCCCGCCACCACCGGCACGAACGTGCGGACGATCGGGATGAACCGGGCGATCACGATCGTCTTCCCGCCGTGCTTCTCGTAGAACGCGCGTGCGCGCTGAAGGTACTCCTGCTTGAAGAACCGGCTCGACGGGCGGTTGAAGATCGCCGGCCCGGCCTTCCACCCGATCCAGTAGCCGACCGTATCGCCGACGACGGCCGCCACGCTCAGCACGATCAGCAGCGGCCACAGGTCCCACCCGCCGATCTGGGCGACGATGCCGACGACCACCAGCAGCGAGTCGCCGGGGAGCAGAAAGCCGATGAGCAGGCCCGTTTCGGTGAACACAATCAGCGCGACCGCGACCAGCGCCGCCCAGTACACGCCGGCCGGCTCCAGCGCCGCCCGGAACTTCTCCGGGTGGCTCAGGTTCCGCGGGTCCACCAGCGTTTTGGTGATCTCCCAGACCTGCGAGAAGAACTCTTCCATGTCGCGCGATGTCCTGTGAGGTGCGAACGGCAGCGGCCGGGGACAAACGACGGGGCGTGTGCGGGACACACCGTGCGTCTCCCGCACACGCCCCGCTTCGGACTTCACTTCACCTTCGTGCGGAGCAGCTTGAGAACCACGTCGTCCTGGCCTTCGCCCTGGTACATGAACCCACCTGCGGCTCGTCAAGAAAGCGGCAGTGTGACGGGCGCGTGTATCGGGGTCCGCCGTCGCGTTCTTGCCCCGCGCTATGCTGGGCGTGTGACAAGAACGCGACGGCGGTCAGCAGGCGCACGGCGGTCACTTCTCGGCCTTCTTGAGCTTCAGCACGATCACGTCCTCTTCCGCCTTGAACGCGTCGTCCGTGGGGAACAGCTTGGGCCGCTCGCTCTTCTCGGTGAACACCAGCGTGAGCTCCCCCTTCTCCAGCTTGTAGATGCCGGGGAACGACTTGCCCTTCTCCGGGCCGTCGCTGGGGACGAGGTCGATGGTCGCGAGCTTGTCGTCCGTGCCCACCTTGATCTTGCCGACCTTCTTGTCGTCCGGCCCGAACGCCATCACGAACTCGTCGCCCTTGATGGTCACGGTGGCCGTGTCGGTCAGCTCCTTCTGGGCGGCCCGGCCGCCCTTCTCGGCGGCCGTGACCTTGTACGTACCTTCGAGCTCCTTCAGCCCCTTCTCGTCCGCCGCGGCGCTCGTCAGCGCCAGGACCAGCACCGCGAAGGCGAGCACAAGGTGTTTCATGAGCGTCGTTCCCGTCGTGAGGGTGCAGAAACCGTAGCCGACAGTCTACGCCCGGGCGCACGGCGCGGAAATGGGAAACGGGCCGCGGGCCGCGCCTTGACCGCCCCCGCCGGGTGCCGTTACAACGGAACGGTTCCTTTCGCCCGGGCGGGCCGGCGCCATGACAGACGAGTTGGCCGAAGCGCTGGTCACGCTGTTCGAGCGGCTCGGCCCGTACGCGCAGACGGACCCGCAACTGCGGGCCGCGGTGCACGGGCTGGGGCGGGCGGTCTCCGCGTGGGCCGCGCAGCTCGCCCCGCCGGCCGCGCCCCGGCCGGAGGCGACCGCCGCCGAACCGGCCCCGCCCGCTCCGCCGGTCGTGATCCCCCCCGACTTCACGCTCGCCCGCCCGCCCGAACCGGCCCGCCCGCTCTACCAGGACGAAGAGGGGCACGGGGTCGCCCCCGTCGAGCCCGCGGTGATCGCCCGGCGGTGCCGGCTGAAGGCCGAGGCCGCCCGGGTGGTCGCGGCCCGCAAGCGCGGGGACGCGGCGCCGCACGACGACCTCGTGCGCCGGGCCGGCGCGGTGCCCGACTGCGACCTGTGGATGCTCCACCCGGGGAGCTACGCGGACGCGCCCAAGGCGTGGGACGACCTGGCCGGGGCGTTCGCGGTCGGCGCCGAGGCCGCGGACCTGCTCGCGGCGCTGGAGGGGCTGCCCGAGCCGCTCGCGTCCCGGCACCGCGAGCAGGTCCTGTACGCCGCCGCCGAGGCCCAGGCGGTGGTGTGGGCCGGCGTCCTCGACGTCCGCCGCCGCGCCGACAACGACCAGGTCCACCTGTTCGTCCACGTCCGCGAGCGCGCCCGCGAGCACCGGATCTACATCAACCGGTACTTGCGGAAGGAGGACCGCGTCCCCGCGGACCGGTGGCCGGAGCTGCTCGCGCGGCTGGCGGCGCTCCGCGACGCGCTCACCGACGCCCGCAGCAAGGCCCGCAGCCGCGAGAAGAGCCTCACCAACCTGAAGTACAAGCTCCGGAAGATGGCCGCGGCGCCCGCGGCGGCGACCGGCGACTGGCCCCGGGTGCTGGAGCTGCTCGAAGAGGTGGTGGCGGCCGGGGTGCCGCCGAGCAGCGTCGAGGTGCGCGAGCTGCTCCTGCCGGTGCTCGACGCGCTGCCGGAGGACCTGGAGCCCGGGCCGCACGCCGGGCGGGCGTTCGCCGCGGCGACCGAGTACCTCGCCACCCGCCCCGCGCCGGCGGAACCGTTGGGGGCGGCGGAACCGCCGGGGGCGGAGGTGCGCGCCGCCGCCGACCTGCTCCGCGGCCGGGAGCTGGTGCTGATCGGCGGTGTGGAGCGGCCCGCGGCCCGCCGGGCGCTCGAGGCCGCGCTCGGGCTGAGTCGGCTCAACTGGCTCTCGACCCGGCCGCACGAGTCGGTGACGTACTTCGAGCCCGCGGTGGCGCGCCCGGCCGTGGCCGCGGTGCTGCTCGCGATCCGGTGGTCCAGCCACAGCTACGGCGACGTGAAAGAGTACTGCGACAAGTACGGCAAGCCGATCGTGTACCTGGCCGCCGGGTACAACCCGAACCAGGTGGCCCACCAGATCCTCACCCAGATCGGCGAGCGGCTCCGCGCCCTCGGCCGCACCGGGTAGAGGCCAGACGACCTGTTCACCGCAGAGGGCGCGAGAAGGCGCAGAGAAAACCGAGAGGAAATGTGCGTGAGAATTACGTCCACGCGCGCCGCGCGAATGCTCTTCTCCGGTTTCGTCTCACTATTCTTGCATTTTCTCCGCGCCCTCGCGCGCCCTCTGCGGTGAACAAGTCGTCTGGCCTCCGTTCTCGGCTACGACTTCAGCACCCCGATCTGCTTGCCGACCTCGGTGAAGGCCGCGATCGCGCGGTCGACTTGCTCCGGGGTGTGCGCGGCGCTCACCTGCATCCGGATGCGGGCCTGGCCGTGCGGCACCACCGGGTAGCTGAACCCGATCACGTAAATGCCGCGCTTCAGCAGCTCGTCGGCCATCTTCGTGGCCACGGCCGCGTCCCCCAGCATCACCGGCAGGATCGGCGTGGGGCCGGGCTTGATGGTGAAGCCGGCCGCCTCCAGCCCGCCCCGGAGCTTCGCGGTGTTGGCCTTCAGTTTGGCGCGCAGGTCGGTCGCCGATTCGGCCAGTTCGAGGGCCTTCACCCCCGCGGTCACCAGCGCCGGCGGCACGCTGTTAGAGAACAGGTACGGGCGCGACCGGTTGCGGAGCCAGTCCACGATCTCGGCGCTCGACGCGGTGAACCCGCCGCTCGCGCCGCCGAGCGTTTTGCCGAGCGTGCCGGTAATTACGTCAATGCGGTCCAACACCCCCAGCTCTTCGGCCCCGCCGCGGCCGGTGGCGCCCAGGTGCCCGGTCGCGTGGCAGTCGTCGATGCCCACGGCGGCGCCGTACTGGTCCGCGAGGTCGCAAATGTCGGGGAGCTTCGCGAGGTCACCGTCCATGCTGAACACGCTGTCGGTGAAGATCAGCTTGAACCGGCACCCTTTGGCCTCTTCGAGCTTGGCCTTCAGGTCGGCCATGTCGTTGTGCTTGTAGCGGAACCGCTGGGCCTTGCAGAGCCGCACCCCGTCGATGATCGAGGCGTGGTTGAGCTCGTCGGACAGGATCGCGTCCTGGTCAGTGAGGAGCGGCTCGAACAGCCCGCCGTTGGCGTCGAAGCACGAGATGTAGAGGATGCTGTCGCCCTTGCCGAAGAACTTCGCGATCCGCTGCTCGCCCTGCTTGTGAACGTCCTGCGTGCCGCAGATGAACCGCACGCTGGACAGGCCGTACCCCCATTCCTTGATCCCCTCTTGCGCCGCCGCCACGATCTCCGGGTGGTTCGCCAGCCCGAGGTAGTTGTTGGCGCAGAAGTTGATGACGTCCTGCCCGTTCACCGTGATGCCCGACATTTGCGGCGAGGTGATGCGGCGCTCGGCCTTGTACAGCCCCTTCGATTTGAGGTCCTCAAGCTGAGTGCGCAGGAAGGCGTTGATGTTATCGGCCGGCATGAAAAAGCTCCGTGTTTGGAGCCGGTATTTTAGTGGGCCGGCCTCCGGGCACCAGAACCGGGCCGCTGCCGCGAACGGGCGTCGAAGCACTCCGGTCGGTTCAAAAGCGGCACGCGGCGGGCGCCGAATCGGACCAAGCTTGGTTGATACGCAAGTTGTTCGGTGCGGGATTCGCGGTGGCGCTCGACGCGCAAGGCGTTTCGGACGTGTCTTCCTTCCCCTCCCTTCAGGGAGGGGCCGGAGGTGGGTCGCCACCGCGAATCCCACACCGAATACGATCCCGCGAAACAGTCACTTCTCAACCGGATTCGGCATCAGTCCTTCGTCACCGGGCGGAGCAGCCGGCACGCGTAGCGCCCCAGGCGGATCAGTAGCACGCGGTTCAGGTAGCCGGTGGTCACCTTCGCGCCCACCTTGCCCACCACCTTCCCGACCACGCCCGCGCTCACGCTCACGCCGACCGTGCTCATCGCCTCGTTGAACAACTGGTCGTACTGGTCCTCCGCCAGCTTCTCCCACTCGGTCGCCTGGCCCGCGAGGTAGGCGTTGAAGAATGTTCGCCCCATCAGCACCGCCGTCCCGGTGCGGCCGGCCCGCAGGTTGTACAACTGGCACAGCTCCGAGAGCATGGAGAACGTGTAGAACAGCGTCGCGCCGGAGTCGATCATCGCGTTCGGGGCCACGGCCGTCAGCACCCAGATGCGGCTCGCCCAGTACCGGGCGCGGGCCTCCGCGGCGGCGTCGATCACGCTCTGGAACTGGTCGCGGAACCGCGCGAACCACTGGTCCGACGAGGCGAACTTGTCGTGATCGAGCAGTTCCGCGCGAACCGCCTTCAGCCGCGCGACCGCGTCGGGCGTGAGTCCGAGCTTTTCCAGGGCCCGGCGGTCCCTTTCGGTGTCGATGGGGTACGTCTTCAGGTACGTCTCGATCTGCGCCCGCGCCTCGTTGGTCCGGGCCGCCGCGAGCCACCGCAGCCGGGTGCGGTTCGACAGCTCCTTGATCCCCTTCACTCGCAACTGCCGGTTCTCGCGCAGCCGCACGTACAGCACGAGGAACCGGACGAAGGCGTACAGTACGCAGCACCCGAACAGCCCCAGTCCGGCGTACCCGACGTACTGCGCCCACTCCGGCTGCGCCGCCAGGGCGTGGAGCAGTTGGGCGGTCTGGTTGAACAGGAACACCCCCAGCACCCCGGTTACGCCGAGCAGCGCCGCGAGCGCGATCGGCGAGCCGAACCACCCGAGCCAGCCGAGCCCGGTGGGGTCGGAGGTGAGGAGCAGTTCCGCCTCAGCGACATCGCGGGCGGCCTGCTCGTCGTCGAGGAGCTTGAGCTGGGCGAGGTCGGCGCGGCTCAGCTCGGTGAGGTCCGCGGGCACCTGGGGCGGGCGCCCGAGTTCCGTTTCACCCGGGCGCAGCTCGAGTCCGTCCGCGCCCTCGGGTACCGGCGGGCGCGCCGGCGTGGGCACGCGCCCGGGGGCGAGCGCGGCGCCGGGCACGCCGATGCGGAAGTCGTCGTCTTCGGCCTGCATCGTTCGATCCTCGCGTGAAGCGGTGTCCGGCGCGGCACCATTGTACCCGACTTGCGGGCGGGCCGGAACGGACCTACATTGAGCCTCTAATTCAACCGGAGCCGCGGACGCATGAACACGCCACCGACCACCTTCAAGCCGATGACCCTCGCGCTCGCCGGCGCGGGCCTCGCGCTGACCGCGCTGCTCCCGCTCGCGTTCGCACAGGCGCCCGCCGAGTACCGCGTGTGGAACGCCAGCGTGATCGGCGCGCTCGCGATTTTCGCGGCCGCCCGGCTCGGGCTCTGGCAGGGCCTCGCGCTCACCGCGGTGGCGATCGCGCTGAAGGACCTGGGGCTGTACCTCACCACCCCGTGGTGGGAGCCGTACCCGCTGTCGTGGCTGTACTTCGCCGGGTACGCGCTGAGCGGCTGGGCTCTGCTCCGGCGCTCGCCGTCCGTGGGGCGGGCCGTCGGGGTCTCGCTCGGCGCCAGCGTGGCCTTCTTCTTCGTCAGCAACTTCGTGAGCTGGCTCGAACTGGCCCTCCCCTATGAGCGTTCGCTCGGCGGGCTGTTATCTTCATATGCGGCCGGGGTCCCGTTCTACCGCGGCACGCTGCTGGGCGATGTCGGGTTTGGCGCGCTGTTCTTCGGGGCACACGCGGTGCTGGCCCGGGCTTATTTCCCGGCGGAGCGCGTCAGCGCGGCCCCGGCGGCACACGAGGCGGAGGGGAACTGGTGAAATACGCGGCCGTCATCGAGTACAGCCAGGATCAAGAGCTGGTGGGCACGCACCGCCCGGCGCACCGGGCGTACCTCGCGAGCCTGATCGAGAAGAACCAGCTCTTCGCGAGCGGCCCGACCGAGGACGGGTACGGCGCCCTCATCGTCTACGAAGCCGACTCGCCCGAGGCGGTCGAAGCCCTCATGAAAGCGGACCCGTTCTTCGCGGCCGGCGTGTTCCTGAAGTGGACCGTCCGCCCGTGGAAAATGGTGCTCTTCAACCCGAAACTGGCACCGCAAGCGTGAACCGACGGTGGGGCCCCACATGTTCGATGGCGGCATCGAACATGTAGGGCGCAGTTGGTACCCGTCACCAATCTCCTGCCGTTCGTGACGGCGTGATGCAACGTTACACCACGCTGGGCCGGTCAGGGACGACGAACTCTGGCACGTCCGCCTGAGCGAACCGCTCCAGCAGCGCCTCGGTGCCGTGCTCCCGCTCGAAGTCCCGCTCGGCCGTGTGCAGCGGCACCAGCTCGTAGAACACCACCTCACGCCCGTCCGCGGCGTCGAGCCGGCCCAGCGGGTCCTTGTCCGCCAGCAGCAGCCAGCACGTCAGCGCGGTGCCCGGGCCGAGCGGCTGCGGCGGGTCCCCGTTGGCCACCACGGCCACCGGGCCGCCGAACCCCGTCCCAGCGTCGAACGGGTGCCGGGCCAGCCGCCGTAACCAGTCGAGGGGCCACCGATACTCCGGCTCCAGCCACCGCGCCGGGTCGTCCGGCCAACCCGACAGGTGCACCGCCAGTTCGGCGTACTGGTACTCCTCGCCGCCCGGCCCCGGCGGCTGGGGGCGGGCCGACATGCCCTCGGTGAACAGGCACACTACCCCGTCCTCGCGAACGGCCACCCGGACCGCCACCGGCGGGTCGCCGTCGGGCACCGCCGGTACCCAGCCCCGCGGCCGCACCGGGCCGACCGCCCACGCCACGTGGTCCGGCACGGGGTCCGGCGGCGGCGGCGGCACGTACCCTGGCACCTCGTGCGACTCCACACCACCCTTCGACCGCAGGTATGCCGCGATCTCGTCACGCCCGTAGTCGAGAGCCCACGTCAGCGGCGTGCGGTTAGTGCGGTCGAGCACATTCAGGTATGCCCCGGCCTCGACCAGCAACCGCACGACCTCGGTGTAGCCTTGTCGTATGGCTGAGGCGAGAGGCTTGCAGTAGTCTTTGTCCCCGTCCCACCCGTAGTTGATGTCCGACCCGTGTTCGATCAGCCACCGTACCGTCTCGGTGTAACCGCCCATCACCGCCGTTCCAAGCGGTCGATCTGGCAGCCGTGGGTCCTCTGGGGTGTTCACGTTCACCCCGCGCGCAACTAAGAGGGCAACGAGAGCCGGGTTGCTGATCGAGCCATGTATCATTCGGGCCGCGACCTCCTGCACTGTAACCATCTCAGGGTGTGTCGCGAGCAAATGGGCGATACTAACGAGGTCGCCCGCCCGCTGCAACTCGAAGTAACGAATCTCCAAATCGAGCATATTCATGGGATGTAGTTCTTCATGCCGGGGAGGTCTTGGTCTATGAACCGTTGCCCCATCTGCTTGAGAATGTCGATGATGCCTGTGACGGGGGTGCTCTTTGGAATTTTGCGATCGAAAGATATCTTGAGCTGATTGCGGATGTACTCAATAGCCTCAACGGGGTGGTGTGGCTTCGGGGCGAAAACGAGGTTCTCCTTGTCCCAAAACGGGTTGATGCCGTAGTAGAGGAGGATATCCCTTGCCTCCCGTGCGGCGACTTGGGAAGCTTCTAACTGGATCGGATCAGGCGTATCGCTCCCATCCTTGTAGACGATGTGGTGGCCGTGGATGCCGGTCTGGTTAGGGTAAAGCGCTTTGTAGGCCGCCTTCGTCCGGCCGAAGGCATCTCCGCCGATCCGGTCGATGTATGCCATCCATCCACCCATCGGCCCACCTGTAATCCGCTTCTCTTCTTTCAAGTGAGTTACCGAGATGGCTGGGAGATCGAGATACTGCTTGAGCACACCCGGCACGTCGGCCATGTAGCCGGGGGCGGTTTCCCCCTCGAACCACAGTTCGTAAGCGAGAAGGCTGCTGAGGGCGGACTGCTGTCCCATCGCACCGTACTTGCCGCGCGTCCGAATAGCCCGAATGATGTCACTTTCCTCACCCGTCGTGAGGCGGTTGGCGGCGGCAGGGTAACTCTTCACCTCCTCGACCACCTTCAGCCCGCTGAGGAAGTTGATCGAGGCGTCGTAGGTATTGTGCGCCCACGCGGCCCAGCCCCAGTGCTCCTCGCCCACGAAGTATGTGTGGTAGTCGGCCACCCGAAGGTTGTACACCGGCTCCCATGTTCCGGTGTCGTACACCTCACCCACCGGCACCCACTCCCCGCTCAGCGTGGCAATGCGGTCGCCCTCCTTCAGGGCCCCGGCGGCCGTCCATCCCCGCTCCTGCACCCAGAACGGGTGCTCCGGCGTCGTGCGGATCAGCTCGCCGCCCGAGAAGTGCAGGTGCAGCACCGGCCCGAACCGCTCGAACCGCTCCTCGACCACCTTCCACTCGGCCTCAGCACCCGGGTCCCGTTCCGGCCGCGACAGCACCTCCTCGCCCGGCCGTACGTCCTCGACGTTCCGCCACCCGGCCCGGGTCATGATCTTGGTGCCGGCGGCGAAGCAGTTCGACGCGAGTTTACCGAAGGCGTTGGCCTGAAGCGCCTCCACCACCTTCGCCTCAGCCGCCTCGACCTTGCGCGCCAACTCCAGTAGCGCCGCCGGGGTCGGTTTGTTCGCGGATTGGGGACTGACCTTCGTTTTCTGCGCCAGCTCCCGGGCCGCCGCAAGCAGGGCGTTGAGCTGGGCGTCCGCCCGCCTCCCGATCAGCCCCTGAACAGTCACCACGTCCACGAACTCGTAGCCGGCCCCAACCTTCTTGGCCAGTTTGACGCTGACCCCGGCCTTGTCCGTCGCCACCCACAGCACGTATGTGGTGGTGCCGCGGTAGACGAACTGTTTGGCCGGCGCAATCCGCCCGTCGAACAGCGTGCCGCTCGTCCCGCCCGGCGTTGCGCCCGCAGCCGCGCCTCCCCCGGCCACCTTCGCGGCCACCTTGGCCACCACCGTCCGGAGGATCGCGTTCACCTTCTGCGGCACGTACTGCACCGCCCGCCGCAACTCGTTGGGCAGATTTCCGAGCCCGAACTGGCCCGCCATCCCGCCCAGCAGCACCGGCAGCGCGTCCTGAAGACCGGCCCGCACCTTACTCTTAACAGCCGCGATCGCGTCGGCCTCGCTCAGCCCGGTCTCGCCGAGCGTATCGATGACCGATAGGAACTGGGTGAACAGCCCGGTCAGCCGGTCCTTGTTGGCGATCACCCAACTGACCCCGTTGTACACCGACAGCAGCGCCCCCGCACCCGGCACGAACTTCGCCGCCACTTGCGCCCCCAGCTTCCCGAGCGACTCCGTCACCTTCTTCTCGAACGCCTCCTTCATCTGGCTCATCAGGACCGCCGGGTCCAGGCTCAGCGCGCCCCGCTCCTCCGGCGTCAGCGCGTCGATTTCCGCCTTCACCTTATCGATAAACGCACGCACGCTCGTGACCGGGGTGCCGTCGGCGCCCTCGAACCACGCCGTCACCTTCTCCAGGGCCGCCAAGTTCCCCGCGCCCAGTTGCTCGCGCACCACGTCCATCACGTGCTCGATCGTCAGCCCGCTGTACTGCAGCAGGAACTCTTTGATCGTGTTTGCGTCGGCCCAGTTCGCCGCGCCGAATGTCGTCACGAGGGCACTTTGCCCGTCACCCATAAGCCATTTGAACAGCGCGTCCGCCAGCGCGCCGGGGCTGACCGACCCGTCCGGGTTCTGCGACGGTACGAGGTCGCTCACGAACTGGCCGACGCCCTTCGCGAACCCTTCGAGCAGCACGTTCACCACGCGGCCCGAGTTCGCCGCGAACGCGCTCACCAGCGCTTCGCCCTTGTCCGCCAGTTGCGACCCCAGGCTTCGCAACAGCAGGTACGTATCCACCACCTGCGACCATGTGGTCGGCGTCTTGGGCGTCTCCAGGGTCACCCCCAGCCCGCCGGCTTCCTCCGTCCCGATGTACGACTGCACCCCGCGCACGATCTGCCCGTTGTGGACGAAATACGCCCACCCGAAGATCGTCACCATGCGGTCGTCGTGGTTCGGTACCGGCACCGTGAACGCCCCGCTCCCGTTCGTCAGGTGCGTGGAGTCCAGCAGCTCAAAGTTGCCGCCCCCGATCGAGAACTGCTCCACGTCGTACACCCGCACCTGGGCGTGGTACACGACCTCGTACCCGAACGTTGCCGCCATCAGTGCGCTGGCCGGGTCGAGACTGAACCGCACCGTAGCCGCGGTTCCGACCGGCCAATTCACCTTGTGGATGTTGCTGTTCACATACGGGTTGAAGTCGGCCGGCACCGCCGTCCCGTCGAGCGTGAACGTGCCGTAAATGGCGTGCGACCGCACACCGCCCCACGTCACCTCGGCGTTGTCCTGCGGCCCTTCCACGAACACCTTGACAGGCACATGCGGCCCCTCCGGCGTCTCGCCGTCCGTCACCCAGGCGCGCACCGTGTGCAGTTTGCCGCGGGTGTAATCCGGCAGCGCCAGCCACGGCGTCTGGGTCACGACCTCGGCCGCACCGTCAATGACCCAGTGGAACCGATACTCGCCGTCCTCGTGGGGGTTGTCCGCGGCCGTCATCGGGTCCGCAACTTTCGTGAAGGCCAGTGCCTGACCCTCGGTCAGCGACCACAGTTCGACCCAGTCGTTCCCCAGGTCGGCCGCCTGCCACCCGGCCGAAAACACGAAATTGGGGGCGACGTTGTTCACCGTCACCGCAGCGGCGAATTCTTTCTGCAGCCCCCATTCGTCTTCCAGCCGAATCGTCGCAGTGAATGTGTTGCCCGAGTCGGGCACGTCCAAATACCGGTGGGTGAAGCTGATGGACCCGTCCGGGTTGATCCGGTAGTCGCCCTCGTTGATCTGCACGAACTCCTGTTCCGCCGGCTCGCCCCAGTTCACGTAGGCCGTCACGATGTCGGCCGCGTCCGGGTCCACGATCCAGACGGTCACGGTCGCGGTGCCGCCCTCGTCGATCGGGCCGCTCGCCAGCGCGAAGCCGGCCGGCGGGGCGTCGGCCACGGTCACGTGGAACCAGTCCTGGGTCGACAGACCGGCGGCGCTCGTGACGGTCACCCGCACGTCCCACTCGCCCGCGTGCGCGAACGTATAATTCGGGTTCAGCGTGGTCAGCGCCGGGTCGACCTCGAAGTCCCACTCGTAGTCGTCGGAGTAGAAGCTGAACGCCCACTCGACGCTCACGATGTCCTCGCCCGGCGCCACCGTCGCGACCAGCGGCTTCGACACGCCGACCACGGCCGTCATGTCATTCGGTACCGTCAATTCCGGCGGCGCCGGCTCCACATCGACCGGCAACGTCAGCACCTGAACCGCCCCGCCGGCGCCCGTCACTCGGGCGGCGACCGTGCGGTTGCCCGCGGTCGCGTAGGTCGTGGTGAACGTGGTCCCGGTGGCCCCTGCCGCCGGCTGAAAGGTGACGCCGTCGTAGTCCGAATCCCACTCGACGGCCGCCGGCGCCGGCGCATCCTCCGCCAGCCAGAAGGTCACCTCCTGCCCCCGCACCGGCGGCTCCTCGTCGGTCTCGATCCACAGTTCGTCGTCCGCGATCCACGCTGTTACCGGATCGGGAGTACCGACCACATAAGCACTACCGGCCATCACCGGCCCGTAGACTGGCAGGAGTTGTGCAGTAACGGCCTCCCACCCCTCGGCAACAGTGTCGTCCAGCACCACCAGATTCAGGTCGTAGACGCTCTGTCCCGGCGTAAACGTGACGCTGACCGGCCCAGCCACGCCGCCCCCTGGCCCGCCGGGCATCTCGTACACGCCACCGTCCAGCCCCGGCGGACCACCGGGCAGGGGCGGGGCGCCCGGTACGCTGTAGTCAACTCCGTGCGTCGCGCTGCCGGTAAGTTGGAAGGAAACCGCCAGTGACGCCCCGGCGATAGCGGCTTCGTCACCGGAGCGGGTGAACCGGAACACGACGGGCGTGCCCGGCTCGGCCCCGTCGGCCAGCCGGGAGAGCGTGACCTGTGTGCCATCGGGCACGACACGCTCCTCCAGGGGCGTGATCTCCAGCCGGGCGCGGGCGGCGCTCACGCTCGGGAAGTCCGCACGGAGGGCGAACAGCCGGTCGAGACGTGTGAAGCTGGCGCGAATGTGGTTGGCAAGCCGACGAATGGGCGTGGGCATGGAAGAGAATGAGTTGGGCGCTGTGGCGGCTCGCGTCCGACGCGGACCGCCGACTCACATTCCCGATGCGTCCTGCACCGGACGGGCCGCCAGTTAGTCGAAAGCCACGAATCACTGGCCGAGGGAGAGGGTAACATCGAAAATATTCGTCCGTCAATGCGAAAGAAGCCATCGATTTTCTGAATAAACGAAGCGTGGGTTAGTTTGCGGCAATCGGTGGAGCGACGAATCATCGGCTGGCCAACGCGCCGAAGAATTCTGAACGTTCGAGGCACGTGCGGCGAGCAATTCAGTTGGAGCAAGTGTCTTTACTTCGTGACATTTTTGACGGCACCTTCCGCACCAGAACGTTCTCGTCTGCGTGGCGCACCGGCGCGGTGACATCACTCGCGCACGGGATGTACGAGTCGCGCGACTTCTCTGCGATGCCGATCCTCGCCGACGCACTTCAGGACGCGGGCTGCGAGGACGGCGCCGTCCTCGACCACTGCCGCGACCCGCACGGCGTCCACGTCCGCGGGTGCTGGGTGGTTGACCTCGTACTCGGCAAGTCGTGACGCTACGCTTGTGGGGAGGAGGCGCACCGATGAGCACCAAACCGCCACCAACGGCGGCCCGCACGTTCCGGTTCAACCGCGAGCAGTACCACCGGCTCGGCGCGCTCGGCTTCTTCGGCGGGAAGCGCGTCGAACTGATCCGCGGCGAAATCGTCGAAATGAGCCCGATCAACTGGCCGCACCAGCTCGGCAAGATCAAGCTCACCCGGGCACTCGAAGCCGCGTTAGCCGGGATCGGGTGGATCAACGAGCAGGGGCCGCTCGCGATCGGCGATTCGGAGCCGCAGCCCGATGTTGCGGTGATCGCGGGCCGGCCCGAAGACTACACCTACCACCCGCGAACGGCCCTGCTCGTGGCCGAAATCTCGCACACGACGCTCCCCGAAGACAACACCACGAAAGCCGAGCTGTACGCGACGGCCGGGATCGCGGACTACTGGGTGCTGGACGTGGTCGGTCGCGAACTGCACGTGTTCCGCGACCCGCGACCGCTTCCGGCGGGGCTCGGCGCCACCGCGTACCACACGCACCACGTGTTCGGCCCAACCGATCGCACCAGCCCGCTCGCCGCGCCCGGCGCGACGATACTTGTCGCTGATTTGCTGCCGTGACCACATTGAGACGGAACTGCCCACCACGTCCCCGCGGGTGCGACGCACCCGCCGACGGCCCTAATTAGAAGCAGAGACGGAATGAGTGATATTGATCTCGCGGTGACACGCGCGAAGGCGCTGGAAGGGCTGATGGAAGCGATCGGCGCGACGGGGAAGGGCCTGCACGACAAGGTCACGAGCGTGCAGGCGAAGTTGCCGCAAACGCTGGTGCGCAAGATCCGGTTCGTCGCGACCGTGCGGAACAAGATCGTTCACGAGGCGGATTACAAGCAGATCGACGACCGCGCCGGGTTCGCACGCGCGTGTGATGAGGCCGAGGCGGAGCTGCGGGCGATGGCCGCACCGCCACAGGTCATTAACAAGGGGTGCTTTGGGCTGGTAGTGCTGTTCGCGCTGACTGCCGGTGCGCTGTGGCGGGCGGTATAAAGCGAGACGAGGTCTGGCGCCCCGAAGCTTTTAGGGGCCGCCGGACCTCGTTCTTTAACACGCTCAGCCCTGCAAGTGGGCTTCGAGGAAGTAGAGCGACTGGTCGATGTCGCGTGACACTTCGGTGAACAAGTCGGCCGTGTCCTTATCACCGAGTTCATCGGTCTCGTCGATGGCCTCGCGGACCGTCTTACCCAGCGCCGCGTACCGGTCGGCGAGCGCCGCGACCACGTCCATCGACTTGTACACCCCGGCCGAGAACTCGGCCACCCGGCTCGACGCCGCCGCTTGGCGCGCCGTACCGGTCGCGATCCCGCCCAGCGCGGTCACGCGCTCGGCGAACTGATCGACGTGCCCTTCCAGCAGCTCCGCCAGTTCGTCGAACAGCTTGTGCAGCCCGATGAAGTCGCGGCCCTTCACGTTCCAGTGCGCATACTTGGTCTGCGACATCAGGTCGAACGTGTCCGCGACGTGCTGGTTCAGCACCGAGATCAGCTTCGCCCGGACATCAGCGGCGAGGTCGATGCGGGTCGGGTACGGCGGGGCGGCATCGGCCTTCTTGGCGGCGGTGTTGGTGCTCATCGGTCGATCTCCTGCGGAGGGTATGTTGATCCACCTGACACGGGGAACTACCAGCGGCAGGTGAGAGCCTAACGCACGATTCAACCGATGTACAGCAACGGCCGTGCCGATGTCACGGCCGCGGGGCGGCCGGCGGGACGAACGGCAGCGGCGGGATGTCGTCGAGAATGGTCGGCGTCCCGGGCGAGGGGAGCGGCGGTATGGGCGGGGGCGACGGCACGGACGACGGCAGCGGCGGCACGCTCGGCAGCGGAGTACCCGAGAGCGGCACGGGCAGCGGCAGGTCCGGGGCCGGTACCGGCAGGGTGCTCGGCAGCACCGGCACCGGCGCCGGCAGCGCGTCCGTGCCCGAGGCGCCCGGCCGCGGCGGGTCGAACGGCTTGATGACCGGGAGTTCCGGCTTGGGCAACACCGCGACCGGCGCCGGCTCGGCAGGAGCACTGACCGGCGTGCGGCTCGGCGGCCCGGCCGGGCGTGCCGCCGTGGGCTCGGACGGAGCCGCGGCTTCGGTCGCGTACCGGTACCCGAGCTGGTACTCGCGAGCGGACACGTCGGCCCCGGGCGCGGGGGGCGTCGGGCCGTGCGCGCGGCGCTCCGCGTAGCCGTCGATGAACCCGTCCCGGAACTCGTCCGAGAACACCCGATCCGGGTTCCGGTCGCGGACAGAGGCCCACGCCGTTCGCGCCTCGCGCCGCGCGTCCCGGGCGAACACGGACCGCGGCGCGGCGTCGTGCCGCAGCGCCCCGCAGCCGGTCAGCACCGGGACGAGACACACCGCCCACACCACCAACGTCCGGCCCATGACGACCTCTCGTTCAAAGGGCACACGGCGCGCGTGCCCTACGCCGCACCGGATGCCCGGCGCGCCAGTGGCTCCCGAATCACGCGCCACCCGCTTTGAGAAGGTGAACCTGTTCTAAATCGGCCGAACGTAGCGATCAGATTCAGTGACCGGGGGAAATTCCGCGCCTGCGCCGGTTGCGCCGTCCGCGTCGTGTGGCAGAGTTGCCCCAGTACGGATGGCGGCGCCGGTTGGCGCGAGGGGCGGGCAAACGGAAGCTCACTACTCAGCTTGATTCGCTGCCCCCCGGCCCCGTAGCGGTCGATGAGTGCGACACCGGTTCGAACACGGCACCGGCCAACCGCCTCTGACATTACAACTTGAGGAGCGATTCCCGTGGCTAAGGCAACAGCAAAGAAAG
>NZ_JAXBLV010000224.1:0-36322 GCF_034097035.1 Gemmata algarum | reverse complement strand
GCTGGTGCAACCTCTGTGGAGCGCGGGCGTCCCGCCCGCCTTGCGACTCGTGCGGATCTGCGACGCGGGTTACCCGAGGCCGATCCTTCTGCGAAGCCAAGCGGGCGGGACGCCCGCGCTCCAGAAATGCCGTCAGCGCCCGCCGAGACGTGCAATAGCGGCCTTGGCTTCTCGTGTGAGCCGGACTGTCGGCTCTCCGGTCGTCAGCCGGTCGAGCATTTTTCGGGCGGCGGGCGTTCCGATACCTTCCAGCACTTCCACCGCCCGAACGTCTCTCAGATCTTCACCGCTCACGGGCGCGGTTAGCGATCGAGCGTTCATCAACGGCGCGATCCGGTTCCGCAACTCGGGCGACGGTTGCCCGGTTAACGCCGCTGTGAGTGCCAGTTCGGCCCGGCTGCCGAGCGCCCGCAGCTCCGTTTCGGCGGCTTCTCGCTGCTTGAAGTCTTCCGAGTCGAGCTGGCGGACGAGGGCCGGCGCGGTCGGCGACGGGGTCGCCGGTTTGAGCCGCTCGTCGAACAATCGCAGCGCGAGATCCGGGGCGTCGATGAGGCGCAGCACGGCCACCCGCGCCGCGCCGGCGTCGGCTTTCTTCAGTGCGTCCCACGCGGCGCCTGCTTCCGCCGGTTCGAGTGCGGTTCGGGACGGCGTTGCGTCCCAGAGCAGGATCGTTCCGTCCATGTGTCCGGTCGCGACGGTCCGCCCGCCCGGTCCGACGGCCAGCGCGGTGGCGAACGGATCGGACGGCCGGACCCGGGGCGTTGAGCCGGCGGCAACGGCGTGAACTTCCTTTCGGGTGGCCAACTCGTAGGTCCGGAACCCGCTGCTTCCGGCAATCACAAGCGTTCTGCCATCGGGTGCAAAGGAGAACCGGGCCGCACCCGTAGTCGGGAACTGGGCGAACGCCCGTGCGGTCGCGATGTCCCACAACTTCACTGGGAAGTCTCCGACCGACTTGGCCGTACCGCTGTCGTCGGTCACCCGCGTGGCCACGGTGCGGCCGTCCGCGGAGAGCATCAGCTCGAGGGTCGGTCGTGAAAGGCCGCTCTTCAAGAGGTCTCGTTCGGTTAACCGCCCGATCTCCTTTCCGGTTGCGGTGGCTACCAGCCGCGCCCCCGGGTGTTCGTGAAGTTGGGGCACGATCGCGCACATCTCGCCGTCCGGTGCAACAGCGGTCACGCACCCGTTGTAACCGACCTGTTCCTCGCGAATAACCTTTCGCTCGGCCAAGTCCCATACCGTGAGATAGTGGCCGGGTGGAATGCGCTCGCGCGCGATGCCGTTATCCGTCAGGGTGACGAGCCGCTTTCCGTCGGGCGTCACCGCCGCCTGCCGGTCCCTGCTCGAACCGTACTGTGGGTAACGTGTGTCGCCTTTATAAATTGTGGCTCCCGTCCCGGACGCGAGGTCCCACACTTTCGGAGGAGCGAGCCCGTCATCGTTCGAAGTGATAAGGGTGCGCCCGTTCGGTGCGAAGGCCATAAGGTCCCCATAGCCTTTCAGCATCCGCTGCCGCACGCGGCCCGATTTCGGGTCCCAGATGTAGTGCGTGTTGTCGGTGGCGGCGGATACGAGAGCTTCGCCACCGGGAGCGAACAGCAGTCGGGTGACGGCTTCGGTGTGGCCCTGATCCCAGGTGACCGGCCACGTCGCCTTTCCGGTCGCGATGTCCCAGCGCTGAACGGTCGGCGCTCGCCAGACGAACCCGGTTTCGTCCGGGGTGAAGGCGAACGTCGTGGGCACCTTCCAGAACCCCACTGTGGCGTCGTGCGGCACCCGGCGCGGGTCGTTCAATTCCCGAACGACGGCCCGCTTGACCGTGTCGTACAGGACCACGCGCC
Organism: Gemmata algarum; assembly: GCF_034097035.1. NCBI lineage: Bacteria > Pseudomonadati > Planctomycetota > Planctomycetia > Gemmatales > Gemmataceae > Gemmata > Gemmata algarum. Next base: position 34,481 of record NZ_JAXBLV010000224.1, on the reverse strand, counting down.
GTTGACCGTGGAACAGGGCCACCAACCGACCGGACGCCGATATGGCCACCGGCCAGTGGCTGTACCGGTCTTGAACCGCCGCACCGTCCCACGCCTGTTCCGCTAGTTTGCTCCCGTCAACCGCCGACCAAAACTCGAACCCGGACCCGTTCGGGGCGGCCACCACGTTCTTGCCGTCGGGTGCAAAAAAGAAGAACGTGAGGGTAGGAAGTTTCTTCTCCCACAGCACCTTGTGGTTCGCGAGATCCCGGCAAACCAACCGCCCGTCTTGCTGATGGGACAGTAGCAACTCTCCGGTCGGAGAGAACAGGTTCCGTGGTTCTCCGAAGCGCGGTCCCTGCGGTTTGAAACTGTCGAGTTCGATCGGCTCATTGCCTTTCGCAAAATCCCATATGCACACCTTCCGCGGTGAGGGTGGGTGGGTTTCCGGCCCGCGAAAGAATGCGATCTTTGTCGTGCCCGAGTGGACATCAAGGGTGTTGACTGGGTCCCGGCCGACCGGGAGCGTGCCGATCAATTTTCCGGTCGCGAGTTCCCACACGCGAATTTCGGCCTTATTTGGTGCCGGATATGCCACTCCGGTCAAGTACCGGCCATCGGCCGCCAGTGCCGTCTGGTAAGTCGGCGGTCCGTCGAGCGATCGAACGTCTCGCGCCGCGCCGGTGACGGCGTCGTAGGTTCGGACGATCAGATCGTCGCCAGCGGTCACCACCGTTTTCCCGTCCGGCGTTACTGCAACATGGGCGTCCGGGGCGCGGTGGCGGCTCGTGCCGAACCGCGCCAGAGCACCGGCCGGGAGCGGGTCGCCGAACCGGTCGATGCGCTCGGCCGATTTCTGAGCCCCCTTTGGGTCGCCTGTTTCGGTCGCGGCCGTTTTCCCGTCCGGTCGTCCGGCGGCTCCGACCAGACCCATCCCGCACGCGACCAAGCTCGCGAAGAGCACGGCCGCCTTCCACCGGCCGCCACCGCCGCCGAGAAGTCCCGACAGGGCAACGGGAGCACGGCCGGACGCAAGATAGGCGACCGCGGCGCGAGCCTGCTGCGACGCATCCGTCGCCCCGGTCACCAGTTCGGTTGCCAGCACGCCGACGCCGGCGGCGGGCAGGCTGATCCCGCGCCGCGCTAGCCGGTCGCGGAGCAGGTTGCGACCGCGCTCCAGCCGCCGCTTGAGCATGGCGAGCGAGCACCCCAGCGCCGCCGCCGCCGCATCGCGGGTGTGCCCCTGGAGGTAGCAGAGCACGAGCGGCCCGCGGACGACCTCGGGTAGTGCTGAAAGTTCTTCGTCCAGCGCGCGGCAGATCTCGCTCCAAGCGGCGGCCGTGTGAGGGTCCGGTTCGGACACCGGGCTGTCGGTGGGTTCCGCAACGGGTGTTCGCGGGGCGGCTTTCCGGGCCAGCCGTACCGCGGTCGCGTGCAGCCACGGGCCGACGGTCGGCCCCCACGGACCTGTTGCGGCTTTTTGGGCGAGGACCAGAAACGTAGCTTGGCACACGTCTTCGGTCGCGTGAACGTCACCGAGACAGCGGCGGGCCGTTCCGCGCACCAGCCGGCCGTGCCGCACAACCAGTTCCGCGAACGCGGCCTCGTCGCGGTCGGCAGCGAAACGGGCGAGCAGTTCGGCATCGGTGGGCCGTGCGGCGTTGGAACCGAGTCGGCACAGTGCGGTTGCGCGACGGAACTCGAGGCGCGGCATCGCGGCTCCTTCGTACTGAGAGGCTACCCGATGTTAATGCCGAATTGAGGAGCGGCCGGCGCAAGAAATATCACGCCCGACTTCGACGGTCATGTTGTCGCGCCCCGAATGCGAACAGGCCAGGGGGTGTGCCCCTGGCCTGCGCTGGTGTTCGGGTGAGACGATCGGCGTGCTACCGGAAACGACAGGTCAACCGCACCGCCGGTTCCGCTTCTGCCGGCGGTCCGCTACTTCATTAGCAGCGTGGCGCCGATGTACACGATCACCATCAGCACGATGGCGACCGCGATCAGCCCGATGGTGCCGGCGTTGCCCTTCCCCCGGGGCTCTGACGCTTCTTCGGCCCATGCCGGTTCCGCGTCCGGAAGCTCTTCCAGCTCCGGGGGCGGCATCGGCTTCGCGGGCCGGGCCGGGCGCATTGGCTCCGGACGCCCGGTCGTCGCGCCGCGGGTCGGCAGCTTCGGCATCGGGCGGCCCAGTTCCGGCGGGGTGTGCGAACGGGCGGCCGCGCCGCCTTCGGTCTCGTCGCTCACCGCGGGCAGGTTGAACGACGCCCGGCTCGGCACGCCGCCACGGGACGCCGGCGGCTGCGGGGTCTGGGCGCTCGGGGGCACGATCATGGAACTCGACGCCGGGTTGGACCGCATGCCCGATCCACCTGGGTTCGATCGGCTCGGGAGCGTGATCTTCGCCCCCGGGTTCGAGCGGTTGCCCAGACCCGGCATCCGCCCGCCCGACTGGCTGTTCGGGGGCGTGCGGGCGCCGCTGCCGCCCGGCCCGTTCAGTTGGTTGAGGTCGCCCAGGAACGGTTCCAGCGCCTCGACCAGTTCGTCGCACCCGCTGTAGCGCTCTTCCGGGGTCTTCGCCATGAGCCGCTGCACGACGGCGACGAGGCCGGCCGGCACGTTCGGAACCAGCTCGCGGATCGGCGTCGGTTCCTTCGTCTGGTGGGCCATCATCTTTTCGACCGCCGACCCCTCGGGGAACGGCACGTGCCCGGTCAGAGAGTAGTACAGTACGCACCCGAGGCTGTACTGGTCGCCCGCCGGGGTCCGGTTGGTCGGCTCCATAATGCTCTCGGGGCTGGCGCAGTCCAGCCCGCTGGTGAGCGTGTTGGCGGTGGACATGGTGTCCACCAGGCTCTCGCCCTCGTTCTCGACCAACAAAGAGCCGATGCCGAAGTCGAGGATGCGGGCCTGGTTGTCGCTGCCGATCATGACGTTCGACGGCTTCACCAGCCCGTGGAACAGGTTGTTCTGGTGGGCCACGGTGAGCCCCTGGGCGACCTGCACCGCGTAGAGCGCGGCGGTGGCGGGCGCCAGTTTGCCGTGGTGCTGGATCAGGGATTCGAGGGTGTTGCCTTCGACCAGCGGCCACGCGAGGTAGTGCAGCCCCCCGGCGGTGCCGACGTCCACGAACGGGACCACGGCCGGGTGCTCGAACGTGGCGAACGACCGCACCTGGCGGCGGGCCAAGCGCACGTTCCACATGCTGCGCCGCGGTAACACCTTGACCGCGTAGAAGTTGCTGTCGTTCTTGGAGCTGGCCTTGTACACCTGCCCCATGCTCCCGGAGCCGATCGCGTCCAGCAGCACGTACGGCCCGAGCACCAGCCCCTGGCTCTTGCCGTTCAGGATGCGCTCGGCCTGGAACGCCGTGAGGGTGCCCTGATCGACGAGGAACTCGGCCAGCGCGGGGGCCTCGGCGCGCGGGTTCCGCTTGAGGAACTCGCCGACGATCTGGTCGAGGGGGCCGCGGTCGATCAGCCCGCTGCGCCGCAGGTCCCACACGAACCACTCGCACGCGCCGAGGTCGCTCGTCACCATTTGAGAATCGTCCTTACGGAGTGTGCCGGTGCGCTGCCGCCGGCGTTGTGTTCGCGGGTCCGGTTTCGGCCCGCGCGACGGATTTCGCGTCTCACCGGAGCAGAGCGCAGGTACGCAAAATTAGGGCGCCTTTCGGAACTGTCAAACTCGCCCCCGCCCGTTTTCAGGTGCAACCCGATCCCCTATCCTGAACCCGAACGAGTGGCGGCACCGGCGCGTCTTCCCCGTAATGAACGGCCGGCACGGACCGGGCCGCACCGCTCGCCGACCGCTACGCGCCCCAAAGGTGGACCGACACATGCCTCCCCAGCCATACGACCCGTGCCCGTGCGGCAGCGGTAAGAAGTTCAAGTGGTGCTGTGCGTCGTACTTCGACACCGTCGAGAAGGCGTTCGAGCAGGAGCGGCAGGGGCAACACGAGGCGGCGCTCCAAACCATGCAGGCGCTCACCAAGGCGCGCCCGGACAACCCGTCGGTGTGGGGGTACTACGCCCAGTTCCTGTACAACGCCCAGCAGCCCGATAAGGCGGAGGAGGCCGTTGACGAGGCCCTGCGGCTGAACCCGGACTCGGGCATGGCGCACTTCCTGCGCGGCCAGTTCCGCGAGAACGAGGGCGAGCTGCTCGGCGCGCTGCTGCTGTTCCGCAAGGCCGCCGAGGCCTACGACCCCGAGTCCCACGAGCAGCTCGCGCAAGTGTACTTCAAGATCTACCAGTACGAGGCGACGGTGCTGAACCGGCCGGTCGCCGCGCGGGCGGCGCTGGAGCGGGTGATCCACTTCCAGCCCACGGACGCGGAGCTGCGGCAGCAGTTCGAGGTCGAGTTCGGCCCCGAAGGGCCGTACCCGGCCGCGGCGTCCAAAAAGTACAAGTTCCGCCCCACCGCGAAGCCGGTGCCCGAGGCCGCCGCGACCGGGAAGCTGTCCGACGCGCGTAAGGCGTTCGAGGACCTCACCAAGCTCACCCCGGACGACCCGGCCGCGTGGTTCAACCTGGGGCTGGTGCTGGCGTGGCTGGGCGAGCAGCCGCGGGCGGTCGCGGTGCTGGTCAAGTCGCTGGAGTTCGAGACCGACGACCACCGCGCCGAAGAGGCCGGCGCGCTGGCGGAGGTGCTCCGCTGCGGCGCGGGGATGGAGAACGACACCGACCACATCTCGCACACGTTCGTCCTGCGGATCCGCGACGCGCAGGCGGTGATGAACCTGCTCCGCGCCTACGACCAGGCGCGCAAGCTGCGCAACATGCGCGCCGACCAGGAGAGCGGGATGCTGTTCGGCCTGCTGGTCGAGGAGCTGCCCTCGCTCCTGGCCGTCGGGGCGGTGACGATGGCCAAGATCGCCGCGCGGCTGGTGGTGAGCAACGGGTCGATCTTCCTGAGCCACCCGAACCGCGAGTCCGTGGCGAAGGCGGCCGACGAGATCTACGCCGCGCTGCAACTGGCCGTCGAGCAGCCGGTCGCCGGCCAGAACCCGCTCAACTTCCGCGACGTGGTGCTGGAGGCGATGGCCCAGCCGACCGCCAGCGGCGACCTGAACGCGGCCGAGGCCAAGCTCCGCGACCACGCGGCCAACTACTTCGAAGGCGTCTGGCTCCACCGCCCGCTGAAGGCGCTGAGCGGCAACGCCCCCATCGAGGCGGTGGGCAGCAAGGTCCTGCGCAAGCACGTGTTCGGGGTGGTGAAGTTCCTCGAAGACTGCTTGAAGCTGGCGGCGCCCAGCAAGCAGGTGGGGCAGGAGGTCGTGCCCATCGAGATGTACAACTTCGCGAACCTGCGGCACAAACTGAACCTGGAGTACGTGACCGCCGACCCGCCGAAGGTCCACGTGCCCGAGGACAAGAAGGACGAGCCCGCCCCGGCCCCGCGGGCCGCGGCCCCGGCGCCCGCGCCCGAGCCGAAGAAGCGCGACATCGGCGCGATGAACACGCCCGAACTGGCGGCGCTCGACGTGGCGACCCTGTCGGTCGGTGAACTGGAACAGGCGATGCTGGCGGCCGTCAAGTTGAAGGCGCACGAACTGGCCGTCGCGTTCGCACAGGCCGGGCTGCTGAAGCCGTTCGACGCGGCCAACCCGGACCGGTACCGGCTGTACGCGACCGCTATCACCGGGGCCGCCGCCAACGGCGACACGGCCCGCGCCGGCGAGCTGATCGACGAGGGCACGAAGTACGACGCCGAGCACAACGGCGGCCAGCGGGGGACGGACTACCAGCTCCGGAAGATCGCACTGTTCGTGAAGGTCAAGGACGCGGAAAAAGCGGCGGCGGAGTACAGCGCCCTGCTGGCCGCGCACCCGGACGAGGGCAAGTTCTACGCCAGCGCCGCTGAGGACATGCTGCGGTTGAAGAACGGCGAGAAGGCGCTCCAGTTCGCCGAAGGCGGACTGGAAGCGGCCCGCCGCACCGGCAACCGCGACCTCGAAGGGCACTGCTCCGAACTGGTCGCCGCCGCGCAAAAGGCGAAGTGATCGGGCCGTGTGCTTTGGTGCACCATCGGCCCCGGCCGGCTCTCAATGAGGAGGGCCGGCCGGGCCGATTTATGCGCCCGTATTGGCGATGGTTTGCAATGATCGCCGCGTGCGGCTTCGTGGTCGGTGGCACTGTGCCGCCGACGCGGGTCGTTAACCGAACAGTTGTTGGACCGGAGTCCCGTCGGCGACCCGCCACGGGCGGCCCGTGGGGTCCTGGATCTCGGTCGCCGGGTCGATTCCCAGGGCGAGATAGACGGTTGCGGTCAGATCGGCGGGCGACACCGGGTTGGACGCCGGGTCGGCCCCGATGCGGTCGCTCGCTCCGTAGACCGCGCCGCCCCGAACGCCGCCCCCGGCGAGCACCGCCGAGTAGCACCGGGGCCAGTGCTGCCGGCCCCCGTTCTCCACCCGCGGCGTGCGCCCGAACTCGCCCACCCACACCACGAGCGTTTCGTCCAGAAGGCCGCGCGCGGTCAGGTCGTCCAGCAGGGCGGCGAAGGCCGCGTCGGCCGGCGGCATGAGCCGGGTCTTGAGCGACGGGAAGTTGTTCCCGTGGGTGTCCCAGAACGCCCGCCCGTCGTCGGGCCAGTTGACCGTCACCAGCCGGGTGCCGGCCTCGACCAGCCGGCGGGCGAGCAGGCAACTCTGCCCGTGGGGGTGTCGCCCGTACTTGTCCCGCACCTGCGCCGGCTCGCGCGACAGGTCGAACGCCGTCGAGACGGCCGGGGCGAGGAGCAAATCGAGGGCCTTGCCCTGGAGCCCGGTGAAGCCCGCGCCCGAGCCGCCGGTCCGGTCCAGGTGGCGGGACAGTTCGGCCCGACTCCGGAGCCGGTGGGGGGACACGTCGCCGGGCGCCGACAGCCCGGCCACGGCGAACGACTCCAGGTTCGGGTTTCCGGTGACGAGGAACGGGTCCGTGCCGGAGCCCAGCCACCCGCCGTTCTGGCCCGGCGCGGTGCCGCCCGGCGCGGACGGGTGGGACACCGCCCAGGGGAGCGTGACGGCGGAGGGCATCGCCCCGGCCGCGGGTGCCAGCTTGTGGACGACGGCCCCGAGGCACGGGGCGTCGCCCCGGCTCGCCCCGTCGGCGTCGGAGTTGGGCCGGGGCGCGACCCGGCCGGTCATCAGGTGATGCACGGGGGACAGGTGCGCGGGGTCGGTGTGCGTCATCGACCGCACCACCGCGTACTGGTGCGCGCGGGCCGCCAGCCGGGGAAAGTGCTCCCCGATCCGGAGCCCCGGTACGGCGGTCGCGATCGATTCGAACGCCCCGCGCACCTCGAGCGGGGCGGCGGGCTTGGGGTCCCAGGTGTCGAGGTGGCTCGGCCCGCCCCACATGAACAGCAGAATGACGGACCGGGCGCGGCCCTTCGGGGCCGCGCCGGGGCGCGCCTGGAGCACGTCCGTGAGTCCGAACCCGAGCGGAGCAAGGGCACCGACCCGTAACATTTCGCGGCGCGACAATCCACGACAGGGCCGGGGGGGCGGTGTGGTCATGAGCGTTCCTCGGTCGTCATCGAGAAGCGAAGTCGGTGGGAGCGGCTGGTTGAACGCATCACAAGCGGTTCAACGCAGCGGCCGGTCGGTGGGAGGCTAAAGCCCGTGGTCCAATTCGGTGTGCGGGGCCGGTTCGGCCGTGCGCGGTGTCGGTTCGCGGAGCGAGGCGGGATGTTAAGACTCTCGCAAGCAATCGCCTTGCGGTCAAGTGACTTTCGGTCGCCGGCTGCATTTTGTCCAGCGAAACTGTTCATTTCGCGCCGCCGGCCGAAAGTTCGGCCGGGCCAGGGATTCGGTTCTCGGTGATCCGAACCCAGCAAGTAAGGCTCTTTACAGTTACCACCGCAGTTTGAACACCGGGACGAGCTGTGTAAACTCTGTTCACGAGGAGCCCCACCGATGGCAGGTCCGCGCAAGACGTTCGCGAAAGCAACGACCGATCCGCAACTCGTCGAACGGGTGCGCGTGGTTCTGGACGGAACCCGGAGCGTGGTCGAGAAAAAGCTGTTCGGTGGGATCGCGTGGCTGCTGAACGGGAACGTGTGCGTGGGCGTGTGGCAGCGCTGGCTGATCGCCCGGCTCGGTGGCGACGATGTTGCGGCCCTTCGTGATCCCAACGTGCGCCCGTTCGACATCACCGGTAAGCCCATGAGGGGGTGGGTGAAGGTCGAGCCGGCCGGGTGCGCCACCGACGACGAGCTTCGCGACTGGGTTCAGCAGTGCGTGGCGTTCGTGCGCACGTTATCTGTGAAGTAGCCAACGAACCTCCGCGGCCGGCTCCGTGTCCGAAGCACACGACACGGAGCAACGCATGTATCCCAAACGCAGTCGGGCCGCCACGATCGCACGCGACACGCTCGACATCATCGCCGCGGGGCGGTACCAGAACCGACGCGGCGAGACGGTTCCCATTGCCCACCTTGTTGAGGCGGCCCGCGACGGCACACGCACCTACCCGCCCGACGAACCGCTCCCGCGGTTCGATCCCTCGGGCGTCGCCGGCGTTTTCGAGACGGTCAACGACACGACGCTCGCGGCCTCGCACCAACTCGTTAGAGAGGGCTTCCGGCCGGTCGCGCTCAACTTCGCGAGTGCCCGTCACCCCGGCGGCGGCTTCCTCGGCGGCGCCCGCGCGCAAGAGGAATCGTTGTGCCGTGCGTCGGCGCTGTACGCGTGCATCAACGGCAACCCGATGTACCGCGACCACGCCCACACCGGGGGCGGGTTCTACACGAACTACGCCATCTACTCGCCCGCCGTGCCGGTGCTCAAGGATGATGAGGGCGAACTGCTCGACGAGCCGTATTTGTGCGCGTTCGTAACGAGCCCCGCCGTCAACGTCGGCGCGATCCGCGATTCCGAGCGGCGCCTGGTGCGGGACGAGATGCGTGAGCGGATCGATAAAGTGCTGACGCTGATGGCGGGGCACGGGCACGACGCGGTTGTGCTCGGCGCGTGGGGCTGCGGGGTGTTCAAGAACGAGCCCGATGCCATTGCCGAGCTGTTCGCGAAGGCACTGCGGGGGCGGTTCGGGGGCTGCTTCGCGAAGGTCGTGTTCGCGGTGCTCGACTCGTCGGCCGAGGGGCGGTTCATCGGCCCGTTTGCGAAGCGGTTCGGGTCGCACGCGCCGCCGGTGTAACCCGGGAGTCAAACGTCCGCGACCGACCGCCACACGCCGTCCCCTCCGAGCACCTCGTGGGGCCGGAACCGGCCCTTGTACTCCAGCGACCGGCACCCCTTCACATAGTAACCCAGGTACACGTGCGGTAGGTTCTGTTCGCCCGCCACGCGCAGGGCCGAGAGCACGTTGAACGTGCCCAGCGAGCGCGCCCGCTCGTCCGGGTCGTGGAAGAAGTAAATCAGCGACAGCCCCTCGGGGAACCGGTCGACGTACCCCACCCCCACCAGCTTCTCGCCCAGGTAGTAGCACCACTCCTGCGTCATGAATGGGTTGTCCACGAACGACTCGGCGTAGTCCGCGGCGCTCTTCGGGCCGTGGTCGTTCCAGCCCACGTGGTCGCTCTGGAACGCGTGGAACCGGTCGTACAGGTCGAGCTTGTCGTCCGTCACCTCGGGCGTGCCGATCTCGAGCCGCACGTCCCCCGCGTTGGCCGCGAGGCAGCGGCGCTGCGACCGGTCGGGCTTGAACGCGGCCACCGGCACCCGCAACGACTGGCACGCGGTGCAGGACGGGCACGTCGGGCGGAACAGCGAGAACCCGAACCGCCGCCACCCGGCCTTCAACCGCTCCTGGTACTCCGCGGCCGTCATTCGGGCGACGATCTCGTAGGTGAGCGCCGCGCGCCGGTCCGGCAGGTAGCTGCACGTGCTCGGCGGGCTGGTGAAAACCAACAGCGATTCCATGCGCACCCCGGTTGCGAACGCTCACCCGAACGGGAACCCGCGTGCCGAAATTGTAATTGGCCGCCCGCGCCGCGCGAGCGCGAAATCGGCCCGGCGGGCGGTTGTGTGCGCCCGCCGGGCGACGCATATTACACCGAGCACCCGCTGCGAGGCGCCCGATGCCGTTCGACCCGCAACTGTCCGCCCGCGCCGCCACCCGCGACTATTTCGTCCGGCGGGCCGAGCGGTTCCCCGGACTCGTCGCCCTGCTGGACGAGTTCCTCGCAGACCCCACGCTTGGTCGCGCGTCGCACCTGCTCCGGGCGTACTTCCGCGCCCACCGCGTCGGCGACGTTGAGGCGCTGCGCGCCCTCACCTGGACCTTCGCCGACAAACGGGTCGTCCGCGCGGTCGTCGATTCCGTGCTCGCGGACGAAGAGGCGCTGAAGGCGATCGCGGCCCGTTCGTACCCGCACCCGATCGGGTTCGACAAGCTCGTGCTCGCCGACGACCGCGCGGCGGGGTTCAAGCTGCGGCTCCACGTGTACTGGCGCGGGGCGAACTTCGCGTCGCTCGAGCGGCTCCACCTGCACCGGTTCGAGATGGCGTCGGCGGTCGTGACCGGCGAGCTGACCAACCACGTCTGGCGCGTCACGGGGTTCCGGCCGTCCGGCGATCTGCTCGCGGCCGTGGACCTCGCGCCCGCGGACCCGCTCCGGGCGAACACCCGTCGCACCACGCCCGTGTACGCGGGCTACCGGCGCGACGCCGGCGGGGCGCTCCGCAAAACGTACCTCGGCGAGGCGACGATCGAGCGCGGCGCGTCCGAGACGTTCACGTCGGGCGACGCCTACGCGCAACCGCTCGAAGACGCGCACTTCGTGGAGACGAACGCCGAGACCGGGTTCGCCAACGGCGACTTCTGCTCCACAATCTACGTCCACGGGCCGGCGCTGGTCGACCGGGCCGGGCGGGCGCTACCGGTACTGTTCGAGGACGCGCGGCTCCCGGACGACGACGCGACCGTGCCCACGATCCCGGCCCTCGCGGTCGAGCAGTTGCGCGGCTGCCTCGTCCGGTACCGCGACACGCTGACCGAGATCCTGGGCTTCTACGACTGGCTGTACGACCCGAAGCACGGGCGGAACCTGTCGGTCGGGATGATCGCCGGGTACCTGCTGTGCGAGGAGTTCCGCACCCCGCACGCGATCGACGTGTTCGAGCGGCGCTACGACGACTGCACGGGCGTACTGGACCGCTACGAGGGGGTGTTGAGCGACGTGCTCGACGGCCGCACCGACCGGCTCAGCGACGCCGACCGGAGCACCCGGTACGTGCGGCTGCTGGTGGCGAAGGCCCGGGCGCACCCGGACGGCCCGCGGGCGTGGCTCGGCGAATACGGCTCGCTGCGGAAAGAGATGTGGCGGTACTTCGGGGCGCTCCGCGGGGAGGTGAGCCCGCGCATCACGGTGCTGAAGCCGATCTGGGACGGCGTGGTGAAGCGGAAGCTCCCGGGGGGCATGCACTACGGGCACGTCGGGGCGATGATCGAGGCCGCGTTCGAGGCCAACGCCATCGCCATGCGGCACTTCGAGGCGCATTCGCTCGGCCCGCGCGGCGGCGCCGGCGAACTGGTCGCGACGTTCAAGGACGAGCACAACATCGCGAGCGCCGTGGACGACGAGATCGAGGAGCGGGTTCGGCAGGTGCTGCACGCGCACTACCCCGCGTACCGGTTTTGCGGCGAAGAGCACGGGGACGCCGACGACACCGCGCCGGTCGCCGGCGCACGCCGCTTTCTGGTGGACCCGCTCGACGGGACGCGCAACTTCCTGGGCCGGCGGCAGGAGTTCGGCGTTTCGCTCGCGTGCCAGGAGTGGACCGGGGCCGGGTGGTCCACCACCGACGCCGTGGTGAGCCACCCGGCTTCGGGGCGCATTTTTTGGGCCGAGCGCGGCCAGGGTGCGTTCGTGATCGAGCGCAACGACTTCGAGCACCGGGGGGCGGCGTTCGCGGCGCCGGTGGACGCCGCCGAGCCGCTCCGCAACCAGATCATCGATTACTCGGCCCGCGGGCTCGACCTGGGTGCCCAGACGGAGGTGTTCCGCGAACTGGTGGTGCGGAACGCGGCGGTGCGCAACAGCGGGTCGGTGGCGCTCATCCTGGCGTACATGGCCGGGAGCGGCGGGGCCGGGGCGATCATCACCGCGAACGACTACGACGTGGCGGCCGGGGTGCTGATCGCGCACGAGGCGGGGGCGTGCGTGTCGCAACTGGTGTTCAAGTCCGGTGGCGAAGAGCGGACGTGTACGGTGGCGGGTGCGGTGGACCGGATTCACGGCGCCCTGGCGGCCCTGGTGCGGGAGCAAATCGCCAAGCACGGCGGCGAATTACTGGGCGAGACGCCTGTCCCCCCACAGGTGTAAGCGCGGGGCGGGGACAACTCGGATCGCCGCGGCGCCCGTCCTCGGAAACCGTTACGGCACTGAAATCGGAACCGTGGGCATGGTCCGGAGCCGGGTTCCCGTTCGCGTCCCGTTCAATTTGAAGGTGACGGCACCGAGATCGGAACCGTGGGCATGGTCCGGAGCCGGGAGCTACCGCGGGCGTAGTCGCCGTCGCACGGGCTGAGCGCCGGCGGGGAGTACATCCAGTTCGGCCCGCCCTCGCCGTCGCGCCGGCCCTCTTCGTACAGCCGCTTCATCAGGTCCTGGTCGAAGCTGACGGCCGAATCGGGCTGAATGTGCGCGTCCTGGCTCAGCGCGATCATGTGGTACCGCATCCCGGCGTACCGCGCCTGCCAGTACATGTTCGCCAGCTCCGCCCGGCAGTGGGCCGCCAGCAGAGCCGCGGTGCTGGCCCCGAGCACCGGGAGGATGCGCCGCCGCACCGGCCCTTCGTCCGGGTACAGCTTCCCGGCCACGATGGCGTAGAACCCCGCGCCCGCGAACGCCGGCGGCTCGCCCGGCTCGGGCGCGGCGCTCATGAACACGTTCGGCGGGACGAACAGCGGCGCGGTGATGCCGCCGTCGGTGTGGTACTCGGTGACCTGCTGCCCGTCGACCTCGATGCGGAACGGCACCGGCGGGGCCACGCCCGGGATCGATGCGGACGCCAGCAGCACGTCGCGGAACAGCGCGCACCCCTCAGAGGGCGGCCGGCACGCGATCGCGCCCATGTCCCAGATGACCGTCCGCTTGGTGCGCAGGTCCGTCGTACCGACGTACAGCCGGCGGCCCTTCCGGTGCTCCGCGGCGATCGCCGCCATGAGGTCCTGGTTGACCTGCGATTCGATCAGCTTTTTGAGCGGGGCGGAGGTGGCGAGGGCGTCGCGGAACGGGATCGTGATCCACGCCCGGGCGCGGAAAATGTCCTCGGCGCGCACCCCCGTGTAGAGCTTCATCGATTGCGCGTCGTAGTGGCTGCCCAGGAACGCGAACGGGGCGATCAGCGCGCCGGTGCTGGTCCCGGTGACCACGTCGAACTCGGGCCGCAGCCCGGTCCGGCTCCACCCGTCGAGGACGCCGGCGGAGTACGCGCCGTAGAGCCCGCCGCTGGACAGGGCGAGCACGTGCCGGGGCTTGCGCAGCCCCGCGTCGAGGTCCGACGGGTTCGCCAGCACCGCCCCCGGTGGGACGATCACCGGGCCGTCGGCGGACGCCATCGCCCGGTGGGGGCGGGGGGACGTGCCGTCGGGGCGCGGCGCCGGCGCGCATCCGAGGAGTGCCGCCAGACCGATGACGGGGAGCACGAAGATCGCCCAGCGGGCGCAACCGCGCAACGTGACCATGCTCGCTCCGTACCCGCGACCGGGTGCGGTGTCAACGCGGTTTTCAGCGCGATAACGCCTCGCCGAGCGTGTGAGCCATGACGCAATTTTCCCTAATTTGCGTTGCCAGGGTGGCCGAAGCACCGTATTCTTCTTCCAACGCACCGCGTTCGCGCGGTCGTTTTGAAAATTAAAGTTGGTGAGTATCTTATCCAGAGTGGCTGAGGGGCCAGGCCCGACGACGCCACAGCAACCGGTCCGTTTCGATCCGAGCACACAACTCGGATCTCGGATGCAGGTGCTAACTCCTGCCCGGCAAACGCCATCGTCCCCCGAACTGGGACGGGGTATGGCCGGGGAAGATAAGATCTCGCGTGGGGCCGTTCTTTACGGCCCCGCCGTACTCTTATCTCACCACCCAGCCGCACACAGGACCGTGTCGCGGCGCATCTGGCTAAGCACTCACCCCGAAACGAAATCGACCGCGTAACTTCGCTCCGAAAAGCGAGTTGCGTCTGTCTCTCACCAGGGGTGTTTCTGTGGCGAGTAACGACTTCGTTCTGGGCCTGAAGTGCCGCGTGTGCGGCAAACTGTACCCGAAGGGCGCGCACTTCTTCTGCGCCGACGATTCCGGGCCGCTCGAAGTCGCCTACGATTACGAAAAGATCAAGCCGCACGTCAGCCGGGCCAAGTTCCAGTCGCGCCCCAAAAACATGTGGCGGTACCGTGAGCTGCTCCCGCTCGACGGCGAACCGACCGTCGGCCCGCAGGTCGGCGGCACCCCGCTGATCCGCGCCGACCGGCTCGCGGACGCGCTGGGCGTCGAGCGGCTGTGGATCAAGAACGACGCGGTCAACTTCCCGACCCTCTCGTTCAAGGACCGCGTCGTCTCCGTCGCGCTCTCGAAGGCCCGCGAACTCGGGATGCGGATGGTCGGGTGCGCCAGCACCGGGAACCTCGCCAACAGCGTCGCGGCGCTGTCCGCGTCCGCCGGGCTCGAAGCGACCATTCTCGTTCCGGCCGACCTGGAGCGGGTCAAGATCCTGGGCACCGCGGTGTACGGCGCCAAGGTCGTGAAGGTGTCCGGCACCTACGACCAGGTGAACCGGCTCTGCACCCAGATCGTGATGGAGTACGGGTGGGGGTTCGTGAACGTGAACCTGCGCCCGTTCTACGCGGAAGGGTCCAAGACGGTCGGGTTCGAGATCGCCGAGGACCTCGGCTGGCGGTTCCCGCAGCACGTCGTCTGCCCGATGGCCGGCGGCGCGCTGATCGGCAAGATCCACAAGGGGTTCACCGAGCTGAGCACGCTCGGACTCGTGGACCAACCGGTCACGACCAAGATGTACGGGGCGCAGGCCGCCGGCTGCAACCCGATCGCGGACTGCGTGAAGAGCAACCGCGAGCGGCACAAGCCGGTGCGGACCCCCAACACGATCTGCAAGAGCCTCGCCATCGGCGACCCGGCCGACGGGTACTTCGCGGCGAAGCTGATCCGCGAGACCGGCGGCTGGGCCGAGGACGTGACCGACGCGGAGATCGTGGAGGGGATGCAGCTCCTCGCGAAGACCGAGGGCGTGTTCGCGGAGACGGCCGGCGGCACCACGCTGGCGGTCGCCAAGAAGCTGATCGAGTCGGGCCGCATCCCGCGGCACGAGGAGATCGTGATCTGCATCACCGGCAACGGGCTCAAGACCCAGGACGCGGTGTTCGACGCCCTCGACGAGCCGGCGGTCATCAAGCCGGCCCTGGCCGACTTCAAGGAACTGGTCGGGCTGGGCGAGCGCGTCGCGGAACCGGCGCTGGTGTAAAACAAAGACAAAGAGGATTCACCGCGGAGGGCACGAGCGGGCGCAGAGAGAAGACAAAGAAGTTGAACTTTTCTCTCACTGCCTTCTCTCTGCGCCCGCTCGTGCCCTCCGCGGTGAATATTTCTGGAGACCTCATGGCGATCAAGGTTCAGATCCCGACCCCGATGCGCGAGCAGACCGGCGGGAAGGCGGAAGTGGACGTGACCGGCGCGACCGTGAAGGCCGCGCTCGCGGACCTCGTGCGCCAGTACCCCGGGGTCGAGCCCAAGCTGTTCGCGGACGGCAAGCTCCGCCCGTACATCAACGTGTTCCTGAACGACGAGGACATCCGCTACCTCGACGAGATGGACACCGCGGTGACCGACGGCGTGATCGTGGCGCTCATTCCCGCCGTCGCCGGAGGTTGACCGTGGCCGGCGAGACGCCAGACGCGAAACCCGAAGAGGCGCCCGACGGGGCCGCGGTGTTCCCGCTGATCCCGGCGGAGCTGGGCGTACACCCGCTCTTGCTCGCCGCGATTCACAGTTACGTCTTCCTCGAAGGGTCCGAGCCGGGGGTGCTGAACCCGGCGGTGGCCGAGGAGGCGATGCACTACCTCGTCTCGTACATGCAGCGGCTCGAGGGGCCGGACCTGCGGCGGGTCCGGGAGGACATGGCCGCGCTGGTCGGGTTCGCGCGGGAAGAGAAGTGGCCCAAACAGCACGTGCGATTCCTGCAAGATTTCCTCAAAGTGAATGAAATAGGCCAGTAGGCCGGCGCCACCTCCACACACCAAAAGGGGAGCGCGAGCCGCTCCCCTTTCTCACTTAACGCACCATGAACGACGCGAACCCCCTCGAACGTTACTCCCGCCAGATGCGGTTCCCGGGCCTCGGCAAGGGCGGGCAGGAGAAGCTGCTCGCCAGCCGCGTCACCCTCTGCGGGTGCGGCGCGCTCGGCACCGTGCTCGCCAACACCCTTGTGCGCGCCGGCGTGGGGTTCGTGCGGGTCATCGACCGCGACTTCGTCGAGCCGTCGAACTTGCAGCGGCAGGTGCTGTTCGACGAGTCCGACGTGACCAGCAACCTGCCGAAGGCCGAGGCCGCCGCGACCAAGCTGCGCGCGATCAATTCGTCGGTCACGGTGGAGCCGATCGTCGCGGACATCAACCGCACCAACATTGAGGGCTTTTGCGAGGGTGCGGACCTGATCCTCGACGGCAGCGACAACTTCGAGATCCGCTACCTCATCAACGACGTGGCGTTCAAGCACGGGAAGCCGTGGGTGTACGGCGGGGCGGTGGGCAGCCAGGGGATGAGCATGACCATCATCCCGGGCGAGACGCCGTGCCTGCGGTGCGTGTTCGAGGCCGCGCCGGCCCCGGGCGAGACCGGGACGTGCGAGACGGCCGGCGTGCTCGGGCCGGCGGTGGCCATCGTCGCCAGCTACCAGGCCGCCGAAGCGATCAAGTTGCTCTCGGGGAATAAGGCCGCGGTGAACCGCGAACTGCTCATCCTCGACGTGTGGGAGAACACCAACAAGCGCGTGAAGGTGGCGCCGCTCGCGGGGCGCAAGGGGCAGTGCCCGTGCTGCGCGAAGCGGAACTTCGAGTGGCTCGACGGCGCGCACGGCACCCAGACCACGTCGCTGTGCGGCCGCAACGCGGTGCAGGTGAGCCACCGCACGAAGGGCAAACTCGACTTCGCGTACCTCGCGGGCGTGCTGAAGCAGTCGGGCGAGGTGAGCTACAACAAGTTCCTGCTGAAGTTCCAGTTGGTCGAGAACGGCGACCCGTACGAGTTCACGGTGTTCGAGGACGGCCGGGCGATCATCAAGGGCACCGACGAGCCGGATAAGGCCCGCACGCTGTACGCCAAGTACGTCGGGCACTGATGCCGAATCCGGTTGAAAGGTGTCGGCGCCGGAGAGCGAGCTCTGACACGCATGACCGATGCGAGCCGGTTCTGCGTGAACCCCGGGCGCACGCCCGGCGCATACCATTGGGCCAGAGGCCCGCGCTCCGGCGTGCGACCGTCGGGACGGGGCGTGTTATTCTTGCGGTAGGAGGTATCCGCATGGGAACGAAGGTCGCGCCGCTACCTGCCGACGCCCCCCCTCGCTCCGTTCACCGGTTCACGATCGAGGAGTACGAGCGGCTGACGGCGATCGGGTTCTTCACCCCCGGCGACCGCTCCGAACTGATCGACGGCTGGCTGGTGGACAAGATGGCCCACAACCCTCAGCATGCCGGTACGGTCGATGTGGCCAACAGCGCCATCGCCGAGGTGCTCCCGGCCGAGTGGACGACGCGCACGCAACTGCCGGTGCGGCTCCCCGGCGATAATGCGCCCGAGCCAGATGTTGCCGTTGTCCGGGCACCGAAACAACAGTACACGAAGCGGCACCCGACGGAAAAGGATGTGGCGATCGTCGTTGAGGTGTCTGATACTTCGCTCGACGAAGACCGGCGGTTGAAAATTCCGCAGTACGCGAAGGCCAAGTTGCCCGTGTACTGGATCGTAAATCTCGTGGACCGGTGCGTGGAAGTGTACACGCAACCGAAGGGCGGCAAGAACCCGACGTACAAGACACGCGCCGACTACGGCCCGGGCGACGTGATACCCGTAGTCGTTGACGGCGAGCAGGTCGGTACCGTCTCTGTGGACCAATTGTTGCCGTAAGTTTCCGCCGCCATCAGTCCAACAACCTGGGGCGGCCGGTGCGCGACTCACGAACCACCATGATCTACCTCGATAACGCCGCGACCAGCTTCCCGAAGCCCGAGAGCGTGTACGTCGCGATGGACCGCTTCGCGCGGCACTCGCTCGCCAACCCGGGGCGCTCGGGGCACCGGATGGCGCTGGAGTCCGAGCACGCCCTCTCCGACGCGCGGCACCGGCTCAACCGCTTCTTCAACGGCCGCAGCCCGGAGCGCTGGGCGTTCACGCTCAACTGCACCGACGCGCTCAACATGGCGTTCAAGGGGGTGCTGAACGACGGCGACCACGTCATCACCACCGACCTCGAACACAACAGCGTGTCGCGCCCGCTGGTGGCGCTCGCGGAAGCCGGGCGCATCACCCTGACGCGCGTTCCGGCCGACGGCGGCGGCACGATCGATCCCGAGGCGGTGCGCGCCGCGATCGGGCCGAAGACCCGGCTCGTCGCAATGACCCATGCCAGCAACGTACTCGGCACCGTGCAGCCGATCGCCGACGTGGGGCGCATCTGCCGCGAGCGCGACGTGCTGTTCCTGGTCGACGCCGCACAGACCGCGGGCGCGATCGCGGTCGATGTCCAGGCCGCGCACATTGATCTGCTCGCGTTCCCGGGGCACAAGTCGCTGCTCGGCCCCACGGGGACCGGCGCGCTGTACGTCGGGCCGCGCGTGACGCTCCGGCCGTGGCGCGAGGGCGGCACCGGGGGCGACTCGCTCACCCCCACGCAACCGACCGACTTCCCGCACTACCTTGAAGGCGGTACGCCCAACGTGCTCGGCGTCGTGGGGCTGGTCGCCGGTCTGGACTTCGTCGAAGCGCGCGGCGTCGAGAGCATCCGCCGGCATGAAACGGAGCTGTGCGAGCGCTTGCGGGGCGCTCTCGCGGAACTGCCCGGGTTCGAGGTGTTCGGCCACGCGAACGAGGCCCAACGCGTCGGCGCGCTGAGCTTTCGGTGTGAGCTCCTCCCGGCGCCGGAATTCGCGGGGGTGCTCGACCAGTCGTTTAACATCGCGGTGCGCCCCGGCTTGCACTGCTCGCCATACGTCCACAAAGCGCTCGGCACCGCTCCCGACGGCTTGGTGCGGGTCAGCCCGGGGCCGTTCAGCACGGCCGCCGATATCGACGTGCTGGCCGACGCGCTGAAGCAGATCACGAGCGTATGAGTTCCGTTGACCGTTTCGTGTTTGCAATTCGGTTGCGGCGAGAATGCCCGAATCGAGCCGCAACGTTCTTGTTCTTCACACGCCCGACCGGGTAATTTCATGGATGGCACATCACGTCGTCATGGAGACTCGCAATGACGTTCGGGATGGTAGTTCGGCTGCCGGTGAACGGGGCGTTTGGAACGGACGAGGATTTCGACCTGCGGACCCGGCTCGAACACGACCTCGACGCGGCCCTGCTGGCGGGCGCCGCGGGAGAGTGCGGACGCGGGGCGACCGACGCGGGGTTCATCAACATCGCGTTGGAATCCATCACCACGCCCGACACGGCGCTGATCGTCGTGAAAGACGTTCTCGCGCGGCACGGGCTCTTGCCCCGTGTCACGATTGTGCTCGAATCGCCGGATGAAGACGACCCCGACGACACCCTGCGCCGGGTTCTATGGCCGCTCCAACCGTCCCCGGCGGACGCCGCCTGACGGTTCCCTTCTATTCGGCGCTCTTGCGCCCAGCCGGCGGAACGGACATACTGAACGGAACTCGCCCCTCGCGTTCCGCCCGGTGTTGTCATGCGTCAGTTCGCCTCCGTGATGATTCTGGTGGCCCTGTTCCTGTTGCTGGTCGGTAGCAAGTTCAAGGCGTCCGATGGGGACAAGCTCGCGGCGGTTTCGCGGCTGACGGTGGCAAAGCTCCGTAATGCACTGCCGCCGAGTGTGAATGTCTCCGCACCGGTAGACGCTCTTCGTAAAGAGTTGCCCACCCGCGCCGACGAGGCCGTTCGTGCCCGGCTCGCGGCCGACAAGCGGTTCGTGGGCGTCGAGTTCACGGTCACCGCCGAGGGCAACGTGGTGACGCTCCGCGGCGTGGTGCCGAACGCCGGCGTAAAGCGCCTTGCGGTGGGCGTGGCACGGAACACCGTTGGCGTTGATGAGGTGGTAGACGAACTCGCCGCGCCCGTCGATTGACTATTTTTGCTGGGCGTCGGATTGAGTCAGAGGGCGGGGCTCCCGGCGTTGTGGACATTCCGTTTGCTGCTGCGGTGATGACAGCTTGGCGGGGTGCCGTGTTGCGGTTCCATATGCCAACGTGCGGACGGGACGTCCGCGGTCCCAGGGCCGCGGCCCGATTACGTTTTGCATCTCTCATTCACTGCCGGGTGGTGGTGTCTGTTTCTTGTGGCCCAGACATTCCTGTCTGGGCGGCGCGAGAAGGCCGCACAGACAGGAATGTCTGGGCCACAAAAGCAAAGCCGACACCAGTAACCGGATCGTGTATCCACTCGAAACGGCGGGATTCGTTGCGAGGCTGTGAAACGCGTTCGGCCCGGTTAGCTCACGTGAGCTAACCGGGCCGAACGCGTTCAACGATCTATCGATCGCTTAGTACATGTCGTCGTAGGCGCCCGGGGCCGGGTCCTTCTTGCTCTTCTTCTCTTGCTCTTCCGCGATGATCGCGTCGGAGGTGAGGAGCAGGGTCGCGACGCTGGCAGCGTTCTGGAGGGCGCTGCGGACCACCTTCGTCGGGTCGATGATGCCGGTGGCCACCATGTCGACGTAGCGGTCGGCGCGGGCGTCGTACCCGTAGTTCTTCTCGTCCTTGGCGAGCACTTCCTTCGCCACCACGTTGCCGTCGACGCCGGCGTTCTCGGCGATCTGCTTCACCGGGGCGCGGCACGCATCGATGATGATCTTGTAGCCGGCCTTCTCGTCGTCCGTCAGGCCTTCCGGGGCCTTCAGGCCGGTGCTGGAGCGGAGCAGGGCGGTGCCGCCGCCGGGCAGGATGCCTTCCTGGTGCGCGGCCTTGGTCGCGTGCATCGCGTCCTCGACCCGCATCTTCTTTTCCTTGACCTCGCTCTCGGTGGCGCCGCCGACGTTGATCTTCGCCACCCCGCCGGACAGCTTCGCGATCCGCTCGCTCAGCTTCTCCTTGTCGTAGTCGCTGGTGCTCTTGTCCAGCTCCTTCTGGATGGTGGCGATCCGCTCCTTGATGGCGGCCGCGGTGCCGGCGCCTTCGATCACGGTGGTGTTGTCCTTGTCCACCTTGATCTTCTTCGCGGTGCCCAGGTCCTCCATCGTGACCGTTTCGAGCTTCATGCCCAGGTCTTCGAAGATCGCCTTACCGCCGGTCAGCACGGCGATGTCCTGGAGCATGGCCTTGCGGCGGTCGCCGTAGCCCGGCGCCTTGACCGCGCAGACCTTGATCTGGTAGTTCGACTTGATGACGTTCACGACCAGCAGCGCGAGCGCCTCGCCGTCCACCTCTTCGGCGATGATCAGGAGCGGCTTGCCCTGGCCGACGACCTTCTCCAGGATCGGGAGCATGTCGCGGGCGGCGCTGATCTTCTTCTCGTACACGAGGACGTAGGCGTCCTCGAGCTCGCACTCCATCGTTTCCGGGTTGTTGATGAAGTACGGCGACAGGTAGCCGCGGTCGAACTGCATCCCCTCGACGAACTCGTAGTTCGTCTCGATGGTCTTGGCCTCTTCGACGGTGATGACCCCGTCCTTGCCGACCTTGTCCATCGCCTCGGCGAGCTTCTTGCCGATCTCGGCGTCGCCGTTGGCGGCGACGGTCGCGACGTTCTCCAGGCCCTTCTTCCCGCCGACCGGGATGCTCATCTCCTTGAGCTTGGCGACGATGTCCTCGACGGCCTTTTCCATCCCACGCTTCATGAGCATCGGGTTGGTGCCGGCGACGACCGCCTTGAGCCCCTCCTTGAAGATCGCTTCGGCGAGCACGGTCGCGGTGGTGGTGCCGTCGCCCGCCACGTCGCTGGTCTTGGAGGCGACCTCCTTGACCATCGAGGCGCCCATGTTCTCGTAGTGGTCGGGGAGCTGGATCTCCTTCGCCACGGTCACCCCGTCCTTGGTGACGGTCGGGCTGCCGAAGGACTTCTGGATGATGACGTTGCGGCCCTTCGGCCCGAGCGTCACCTTCACGGCCCGGGCCAGCTTGGTGATGCCCCGCTTCATGGCGTCGCGGGCTTCCTGGTCGAACGCGATCTGCTTCGCTGCCATCGTCAAACCTCTCGGTTGGGTGTTCGGTGCTTATGCCGGTGCCGCGGTCACGCGATCACGCACATCACGTCGCCTTCGTGCATGAGCAGAATTTCGCCGTCGTTCTTGGGGCCTTTGAACTCGTCCCCGGCCCACGAGGTGAACAGCACCTTGTCGCCGACCTTGAGCTGCATCGGGACGCGGGTGCCGTCCGGCTTGAGCTTGCCCGGGCCGACCGCGACAACCGCGCCGCGCTGGGGCTTGTTCTTGGCGCTGTCGGGCAGGAGGATGCCGCCGGCCGTCTTCTCTTCGGCGGCTTCGCGGCGAACGACGATGCGGTCGCCGATCGGTTGCAGGCCCATTCCGATTCCTCACACTGAAACTTACGGGGTGACCGAATGATGGCGCCCAATATGCAACAAGCGTGCCTGTGAGATTGACTCGTCTGAAGTTGCGATTGGGACGTGACTTATGGAAGACGATGTGTGAGGCGGAGTGGCTCATCCTGCCAGGATTGCGGCTCAATCGCCGGGCAGGGCTGACGGTTTGTCAGTGGTTCGACGCACCCTCTTCGCACGTCGAAGGAGGTTCCGCGCGTGCCACGCCCAATCAACTTCAATCCAATCGTCGCCGATCGGCAACACGCGGTGGCGTCTCCAGCCTGCGAGTTCGAACTCGCCCATCATGCTGTCACCGCGGGCGCTATTACTGGTGTGAACGATCACCGGGCACGTTGGCGAGAGTCCCGCGAGGTGCTTGGCGACATCGAGACCGTCGCCGGGGTCGGTTGCGTCTTCCGGTTCAAGATCGTGGTCGAGCGAAATGAACGCGGCCTCTGCGAGCCGTTCGCCCATTTCGGCGATCATGCGGTGTGCGTTCGGCCAGCACACGAGTTCACAACCGAGCCGGGCTGCGACCGCGCGGAAGCGGACCAGCCGCTCGGCTTCGTCTTCGAGCATGAGGGCGATGGGCATTGGTCATTTCCCCCCGCGCACGTTTCGCAGCGCCCGTTTGCAGACGGCTGCGGTCGTATCGGCCGCTGATTCCTGCTGCCAGCGGAGGCACAACTCTTTCACCCAGACGGGTTGGCTCTTGGCGGCGTCGTTCAGCCAGTTGCCGACCGAGTCCTGAACGTACTTCGCCGGATCGGCCTTGAGCGGTTCCAGAATCGGCAGCGCCAGTTCCGGGTTCTGCTTGAGCGCGTCGATGTGGGCGCACCACACGCCGCGCGGCCGGGTCGCTTCGCTCGCGAACCGCCGCACGTTGGGCGACGGGTGTTCGGCCCACGGCGTGAGAGCCTTGACTGCGTGCCCGACGTTCTTGGCGAGGTGCGGCCGGATCGCCATCCACGCCCACTCCCGCACCCCAAAGTGCCGGTCGTCGGCGAGCGGGCGGATCAGTTCCAGTTTTGCGTTCAGTTTGAGCTTGGGCGCGCGGCCGACGACGTAACACGCCCACCCGCGAACGGTGTCGGATGGGTGAGCCGTTAGCAACGGTAACCCGTCGAGCGTGAGGTGCTGAAGGAGGAGTTCGCCCACCGCGTCCATGCGCCGCGTGATCCCCTGATCGGCCATGCCGCGGACCAGTTCTACCGACTCTGCGGGCATATCCGGGACTGCCGAAACCAGCAGCGCCGCGAAGTCGATCGCGAGCCCTTCGGCGAGCGTCGCGGACGCCGCAGTCCCGGCGTTGAGTTGTGCCAGCAACTCGGACGGAATGTCAGCCCGCCGCGACACGCCCTTTCGCTCTTCACTCACCCTGGGCCTCCAATGGAAGACAAGATTGGCCGCAAAATGGCACAAAAAACCAAAGACGGATACAGAAGGCAGGTTGGCCACAAAAAAGCACAAAGGGCACGAAAGAAAACCAAGGCAGAAGGCAGGTTGGCCGCAAAAAAGCACAAAGGGCACAAAAGAGAACAAAAGGCAAAGATAGAAGAGCGCGTTCAAAAGCACTGCTCTGGTCTTCGTCTTCGCTTTCCTTTTGTGCCCTTTGTGCTTTTTTGCGGCCAATTCTCTTCTGTCTTCGTCTTCGCTTTCCTTTTGTGCCCTTTGTGCTTTTTTGTGACCAAGCTTCTTTGATTTACAGCCGTTCCACGACCATCGCGACGGCATTTCCGCCACCCAAACAGAGCGAAGCGAGCCCGTATCGCTTGTTGTGTCGCTTCAGGGCGTGGATCAACGTGACCAGCACCCGCGCGCCGCTCGCGCCGATGGGGTGCCCCAGCGCCACCGCGCCGCCGTGAACGTTCACCCTCGCTTCGTCCAGGTTGAGGCCCTTACCGCACGCCAACATCTGCGCGGCGAACGCCTCGTTCAGCTCGAACAGCTCGATGTCCGACACCGCGAGTTTGGCCTTTTCGCACGCGCCCCGGACGGCGGTGACCGGGGCGATGAAGATGTCTTTCGGGTGAACCCCGCTCATCGTGTAACTCACGATCCGCGCGAGCGGCTTCGCGCCGGTTTGCTCCACGAACCGCGCCGACGCGACCACGACCGCCGCCGCGCCGTCGGAAAGCTGCGACGCGTTCCCGGCCGTCACGGTGCCGTCCGGCCGGAACGCGGGTTTCAGTTTCCCTAGCCCTTCAGGTGTGGTGTCGGGGCGAATACCCTCGTCTTTCGCGATCGGATCTGCCGGTTTGCGCCCCGCGCTCGGCGGCGCGACTGCGACCACCTCTTCAGCGAAGGCACCGGCCGCCCACGCCGCCGCGGCGCGCTGGTGGCTCTGCGCTGCGAACCGGTCCTGGTCGGCACGCGACACCGCACACGTTGTTGCGGTGTGCTCGGCCGCCTCGCCCATCGCCCAGTTCTCGAACGCGCACCAGAGCCCGTCGCTCACGAGCGCGTCCGTGGTGGTCTGGTTCCCGTACTTGTAACCCTGACGGACCCCTTGGAGCAGGAACGGCGCGCGGCTCATGCTCTCCATTCCGCCGGCGACCACCACGTTCGCGTCGCCGGCGCGGATGCTCTGCGCTGCCAGCATGACCGCCTTCAGTCCCGACCCGCAAACCATGTTCGTGGTGTGAGCCGGGATCGTATCCGGAAGCCCCGCAAAGATCGCCGCCTGCCGCGCCGGTGCTTGACCTATGCCCGCTTGAACGACGTTACCCATGACCACGTCTTCGACCTGCTCGGGCTTCACCCCGGCTCGCTTCACGGCTTCCGCGATGGCGACCGCGCCGAGTTTCGGGGCCGGAAGGTCCGCGAGTCCGCCGAGGAACTTGCCGATCGGCGTGCGGGCCGCAGAGAGGATGAATGCGTCCATTGGAAGGTCCCGCCCGGGAGAGTGGTCGTTTATTCCATCATACGCCGCCCTCGAAGGAGACGCGATGAGCACACGCGAGCCGTTCGCTTCGCCCGAATTTGTGGAAACGGAACTGTGGAGCCACGGGGCCGTGACGTACCCGACCGAACCGTCCGGCGCGCTGACGTTCGGCGACGGCGCGGTGAAACTGCGATACCGGTTCGAGTTCGACCACGGCGGTGATCCGAAACGGGTGGCGGAAGGCCGGTACAACGTCGCTTGCGCCCACCGGGTCGCCGACGCGGCCGGGCGCGTGTGGGAGGCGCGCACGTGCTTTCGCCCGAAGGTGTTCGTTCACCGGCTCACCGATCTGGGCGGTTCCGAACCGCCGATGTGGGCGCACCGTGCCCCCGGGCGCTCGGAAGCCATC
This sequence comes from Gemmata algarum, assembly GCF_034097035.1. NCBI lineage: Bacteria > Pseudomonadati > Planctomycetota > Planctomycetia > Gemmatales > Gemmataceae > Gemmata > Gemmata algarum. The sequence continues at coordinate 8,544 of NZ_JAXBLV010000224.1, read as the reverse complement.
GCCGCCCGCCCGCTGCTGCGTGGTGTGAAAGTGACAGCGGACGACCGGTCCTACCGGCGGTTCTGGGTCGATGACGCCCTGCTCGAGATCCAGTTCAAGTACCAGGGGCTGACGATCGACGTGGGGCACCGGGGCGGTGCGCAGGTGGCGGTTCGGGTGAGCGGGTTCTTCGGAAGTTGGGCGCACGTGCCGATGCAAGACGAGGGTACCGTGCCGATCTGGAAGGGCGGGACACTTCAGGCGCCGGTCGTCGGGAAAGAAGATCAGGTGTTCGATCCCGCCGACCCCGACGAACCGGAGCCGGACGCGGTGCCCGGCGGCTGGTTCGACAACTTGTCACCGATCGTCTACTCGCTGTGGGAGCGCGAGTTCTTGTTCCGCAACGACGCGACTTGGGATTGCGAATACCCCATGTATGCCGATCTCCCGCGCCCGATCGTGTTCCGACAGGTGACGGGTGTAACGGGAGCGCCGCAGCCGAACGTCACGTTCCGGTCGGCGTGACCCGCCCTACAGCCAGCCGTGCCCCTCGTCGCGCAGGATGCGCGCCATGCCCTCGATCCACTTCGGGTGGGCGTTCAGACAGGTGCCGTTCTTGAGGTGCTCGCCGCCGGCGTGCTCGAACACCTCGCGGCTCTCGGTCCCGATCTCGTCGATCGTTTCCAGGCAGTCCGCGGTGAACCCCGGCAGTGCGACGTACACCCGCTTGGTGCCCTTCTTCGCGAGGGTCTCGAGCACGTCGTCGGTGTAGGGCTTGAGCCACTCGCTGCGCCCGAACCGCGACTGGTACGTCTGCGTCCAGTAGCTCCGCGGCCAGCCCATCCGCTTCACAATCGCCTGCGTGGTGCGCACCACGTGCGTGGCGTATGGGTCGCCACGCTGCGCGTACTTTTGCGGGATGCCGTGGAAGCTGATGACGATGTGCTCGGGCTCCCACGCCAGTTTGGCGAGGTCGTCGCGGATCGTTGCCTCCATGGCGTCGAGGTAGCCCGGGTGGTTGTAGTACGGCGGCACCACGCGCACCGCCGGCACCCGTCGCACTTTCGTCAGGGCTTTGAACAGGGAATCCGTGGCGCTGGCGAACGACGTGGCCGAGTACTGCGGGAACATCGGCATCGCGATGAGCTTGTCGACGCCGCCGGCGATCATGTCATGGATCGTGTTGCGGAGCGGCGGGTTGCCGACGATCATCCCGAACTTCACCGGGTTGCTCGGAAAGTGCTCCTGGAGCAGTTTCGTTTGCTCGACGGTGTAGTGCAGCAGCGGCGAGCCGGTTTTGGGGTCCCAGATGCGCGCGTACTTCGCGGCTGAGGCGCCGGAGCGGAACGGCAGGATGCGCAAATACAGGAGCGGTAACCAGATCGGCCGCGGCACCTCGATGACGCGCGGGTCCGAAAGGAACTGTCGCAGGTACGGGAACAGCCCCCGGTAAGTTGGCGCGTCCGGGGTGCCGAGTTGGATGAGCAGAAGACCGGTCATCGGGGTGCGTCCTTAGTCATTAGTCCGTAGTCAGTTGTCCGCATTCTTCGCGGTTCGCCAACCGGTTCGTACCGGATTCCGGCAAGGCGACGCGAAGGTGCTGACGATGGACCCGCACCAACGACCAGGGACCGCGGTTACTTCTTCTTGCAGTCCGGGCCTTCTTTGGCCGGGGCCTTCTCGGTGATGTGCGCGTCGCCCCCGGCGGACTTGAGGGCGCTCGCCCGCTCGGCGTTGAGCTGAATGAAGCTCGACCACTGGGACGGAACGTTCGGCTCCGAGTAGATCGCCTCGACCGGGCACTCGGGCACGCACGCCTCGCAGTCGATGCAGTCTTCGGGGTCGATGTAAAGCATCGTCTCGTCCTGGTAGAAGCACTCTACCGGGCAGACGACGCAGCAGTCGGTGTACTTGCAGTCGTTGCAATTCGCGGTAACGACGTGTGGCATCTCGGGCTCGACCTCCGTCTTCGTGTGGGCGCGCTGGTTGGGGAGAGTAATACCGTCCCCCGCCGTAACGTCAAGTTAACCGGTAACATCGGCGCGCCGCCACTGCCCCCTCGCGTTTTTCGCTACCTGAGACGCCGTCTCGCCCGTCACAGTACTATTTGGCGTTTTTGGCCTTCCACAGTTCGGCTTCGAGCCTCAGCCGGTATCGCAAAACCATCGTCAGTTCCCTGGGACGCAACGCTCCGGCTTCAACCCGTAGCCGCGCATTCCGCTCAAAGTCTTTCGAGGCAATTAGCAACTCTTCAAGCCAGGGCACAAATTCCTTTGGCTGTCCCGCCCACAGTTCCATCACGACAGCATGGATGTCGACGAGCAGTTCGCAATCGCGGGTCGTGTCTGAAGGGTTCGGTCCCCCTTGCCGGACCGCGTCCTGCCACAGTTGGTACTCGCGAACTCCCTGATGGAGCCGGGCCTTCAGGAGCTTTTGGAGTGTGCCGTCGGTGGCCTCGGCCTTCACGACGATTCGTCCGGTCAGTCGCGGGCAACGTTTTTCGAACGCCGCGTTGTACTTCTCGTGGAAGTTCGGATCGTCCAGTGGCCGTTCGGGCACGACGAGGTCGGGGAACGCGCTGGGCGGCGCATCGCCGATCCATTTCGCTTCCGGTGGTTTATCTTTGGCGGGTGCCGGGGGAGCCGCAGTCGGCGATGGTACCGGTTTGGCGCCGGGTTGCGTCAGCGCGATTGCGGCGCCCGTTCCGACCAGTCCTGCGCACACGACGGCGACCGTTGTCCAGGTCCAGGTGCTCGTTTTCAGCATCGCCAGCGCTCCTTCGGTAAGAGAAACGATTACAGGCGGGATCGCGCCCGTGGTCAGCGACAGGGCCCGCGGGATCAGGTGCGGCGGGGCGGCCAGCGCCGGCAGCAGCGCGGCCGACGGCGCCAGCCCGCGCCGCTCGAACCGGGCGCGGAGTTTGGCCCGCGCCCGGCTCAGACGGCCCGACACGGTGCCCACCGGCCACCCCAGCGCCTGCGCGGCGTCCGCGTGCGACAGCCCCTCCAGGTCGCACAGCACGAGCGGCAGCCGCTCCCGCTCGGGCAGCCGCTCCAGCTCCTCGTGGACGGCCGCCGCCAGACCGGCGTCCGACGGCCCGGCCGCCGTCGGGAGGGTGTCGAGGTACTGCGGCTCGGCGGTCGGTACCCGCGACGACCGCTCGCGGAGTTTAAGCGCCGCGTTCACGGCGACCCGGTGCAGCCACCCGCCCGCGGACGGGGCGCGGATCGACTTGGCGTTGCGGATCAGCGCCAGGAACGTGGCCTGGAACGCGTCTTCGGCGTCCGCTTCCCCAGGCAGCACCCGCCGGCACGCGGCCCATACCGCCCCCGCGTGCCGGCGGACCACCAGTTCCAGCGCCGCCGTGTCACCGGTGGCGGCGAACCGGCGCAGCAGGTCGGTGTCCGTGACGGGGTCGGCCGCGGGCGGTGCGGACGTGAGTAGTCGGAACAGGAGTCGGCGCGACATGACGCGTGTCGGTCCTCGGGTACTGGCCGGGCGGTTGTGGTGGGCGGACGGCCATCGCTGATACTGAGCTCCGAGCAGGATCCGCTCATACAGGAAAGTGAAAAATTGTTGCGCGGGGGCGCTACCGTGCGTTTGTGACCTTCCGCAGTTCGGCTTCGCGCTTCAGCCGGCACCGACGTTCCCGCCGAGACGTTCGGGCGCTTCCACCCTCGTCTGCTGGCGGTATCGTCGGTGCCGGCTGAAGCGCGAAGCAAAATTGTGCGCGCGAGTTACTTGCACGAGGGCCTGCTCTGAAACGGAAGCTGGCCGCGCGTGTGGTGCCGGTCGGTGCTACGCTCGGACTGGGCTCAGAACTATTCAAGCCGGCCTCACGCGCCGCCAAGGCCCGCTCGCATTTTTCGTTACCTGCGACGCCTCGACCGTCACGATCGCACCGGCCGCGCTCCGCAGGGCGCGCCACCTCCCCGGGGCCGTGTAAAATGGCAGGTATGGAGAAGAACCTCGATCGCGAAGAGATGCTGGCCCTGATCGGCGGCGCGGTAAAGGGCGACGGGTTTCGGCGCGCCACGTTCGCGGGCGCCACCCGCGGTTACTCGTGCGAGTGGGTCCGCGTCGTCATCCGCCCCGTGGAACTGCGGGGGGACCGGCACTTCCAGTTCGCGTACCAGGGCGCCAAAAAGGCCGTCACCAAGAACTTCTCGCCCGACGAACTCGACGCCCCGCTCGATGAGCTCGTCGGCTACGGGTTCGCCGGCGTTCACATCACCACCAACGCCGAAGAGCTGGACGTCCGCACGAGCCGCAAGGGCCGGGTCCATGTCGGGCGGCACAAGCCGAAATCCCCAACCGAACTGTCGGAGCCCGAAGCACACAACCGCGTGAAGGACGTTCCGCTGCCCGAAGGGCGCGCCGACGCTCTGCTCGAGGTGATGGGCGTTTCCACCCCGGACGGGCGCGTGAAGCCCACCATGCGGGCCAAGTTCACCCAGATCAACGAGTTCCTCAAACAGCTCCAACACGTCTTCGGGGACGCCAAACTGGCCGACCTCGGCCGCGAACTCCGCATCCTCGACTGCGGGTGCGGGTCGAGCTACCTGACGCTCGCCGCGCACCACTACTTGAACGACGTGCTCGGGGTGCCGGCGCGCATCCTCGGCGTGGACGTGAACGAGGAGGTGATCCGCAAGAGCGTGGAACGCGCCGAGCGGCTCGGGGCGAGCAACCTGGAGTTCGAGTGCCGGCGCATCGGCACGGCGGACGTGCCGGCCGACATCGTGATCGCGCTGCACGCCTGCGACACCGCGACCGACGACGCCATCGCGCAAGCGGTCCGCAGCGGCGCTCGGCTCTTCCTGGGGGTGCCGTGCTGCCACCACGATTTGAACAAGGTCATCAGCGCGACCGGTCCCGCGGAGGTGCTCCGGCCGGTGCTGCGACACGGCATCATGGCCCAGCGGGCCGCGGACCTCGTGACCGACGCGTTCCGGGCGCTGGCGCTGCGCATCACGGGCTACCGCACCGACGTGGTGGAGTTCGTGAGCACCGAGCACACGGCCCGCAACCTCATGATCCGGGCCGTGCGCGGCGCGTCCGCCGCGCACGCGGGGGAAGCGGAGCACGTGGCCGAGTACATCGAACTGAAGCGGTTCTGGCGCGTCACGCCGTACATCGAAAAGGTGCTGGGCGAACCGTTCCAGCAACTGGTGAGGGCGAGCACCTTATGAGCACCACCGATTACGTGCTGGGCCAGTCGGAGCGGGCGGCCCGGCGCCTCGAACTGCAGGACCGGCACTTCGCCGCGCCGTCGGAGGCGCTGCTCGACGCGCTCGACGTGTGCCCCGACGACCGCGTGGTCGAGCTGGGGTGCGGGCCGGGGGCGTTCACCCGCCGCATCCTGCACCGGCTCGGGCCGGACGGGGCGGTGGTCGGCGTGGACTCGTCCCCGCACCTGCTCGAGCACGCGACCGCCGCGCTGAATACGGACCGCTTCCGGCCGACGCTGGCGGACGTGGCGAAGCCGGGCGCCTGGCTCGATGGCGCCGGTGTGGTGCTGGGCCGTGCGGTGCTGCACCACGTCCCGATGGCGGAGTTCCTGGTCGGGCGGCTGCGCGCCGTGCTGCCCGCGGGCACGCGGGTCGGGTTCCTGGAGCCCGACTTCCGCCGCCCGCTCGCGCAACTCGCGCGCGACGAACAGCAGCGCCCGGAACTGGCCCCGCTCGTGACGTTCGCGCGTGCGATCAACGAACTGTACGCCGCCCGGCGCATCTCGCCGGCGGTGGGGGCGTCCCTGGCCCCCGCGATGTACGAATCCGGCTACCGCGAGGTGAAGCACGTGTGGCACCCGTTCGCCACGGACGAAAGCGTGCTGGAGAACATGGCCCTGATTTACGACGAGGTGCGCGACACGTTCGCGGCCCTCAACATCATTACCCCCGAAGAGATCGTCGAGCAACAGAAGGCGCTCCGCGCGCTACCGGTCGGCGACCTGCCCGCCGTTTGGGGGCTGCACCAAGTCACGGCGGTGGCGTGACGCCTTCCGCGCAAAACGCAATCGCCCCGACCGCCGGCCCTCGTGCCGCTGCTTGAATAGTCACCGCCGCGGCGTAATTCAGGGCCGGGCGCATAGCACGCCGTTGCCCGCAAGTGCCGTTTTCGCACATTCCTGTTCCGCACGAACTACGCTCTCATCAGAGTCGGTACCCGGGGCTGAGCGGGCGCTCGGAAAGGGGACCACGTCCCACTTCACCGGCGCTACGGAGCCGGCGCCCGCGGCGCTCGACCCGCCCGCGCTGCCAGGGCGTTCGGCCGGCTGGTGGTGGACGCTGATGAACTGAGGGCGGCACGTCCGAGCGGCTCGGACCGGGCCTCGCCGGAACTGCGGAGGCGCGCGGATGAGTACCGACGAGGTGACGGTGCTGGTGGTCGACGACTCGGCGGTGGACCGGCTCCTCGCCCGGCGCCTGCTCGAGACCGGGGGCGGGTGGCGCGTGGTCCAGGCCGCGGACGGGGTCGAGGCGATGGTGGCGCTCACCCAGTTCACCCCGGCGGCCGTGCTCACCGACATGCAGATGCCCCGGATGGACGGGCTGGCGCTGGTGGGGCACATCCGCCGGGAGCACCCGCGCGTTCCTGTGGTGCTGATGACCGGCAGCGGCAGCGAGGAAATTGCCCTGGCCGCCCTCCAACTCGGGGCGGCCAGTTACGTGCCCAAGCGGAACATTCCGCTCGACTTGGTGACCGTGATCGGGCAGGTGCTGACCGCGTCCCAACTGGACGACGGGCGCGTCGGCGCGCTCCGCGCGCTCCGCGAGCGCGTGTCCCGGTACGTACTGGACAACGACCCCGCGCTGATCCCGCCGCTGGTCCAGGTGCTGCGCGAGGAACTGGTGGCGTTCGGGCTGTGCGACGCGACCGGCGCCACCCGGGTCGGGACGGCACTGAAGGAGGCGCTGCTGAACGCCGTGTACCACGGCAACCTGGAGGTGGGCTCGGTGTCGGCCGCGGCCAGCGACGGGTCGTTCGAGCGGCTCGTGGCCGAGCGGCGGGACCAGTCGCCGTACCGGGACCGGCAGGTGGCGCTGACCGCGACCCTGAACCCGACGTCGGCGTCGTACGTGATCACGGACCAGGGGCTCGGGTTCGACGTGTCCTCCCTCCCGGCACCGACCGACACGTCGTACCTGGGACGGGCCACCGGGCGCGGGGTGCTGTTCATGCGCACGTTCGCCGACGAGGTGATGTACAACTCGGCCGGCAACCAGGTGATGCTAGTGAAACGGCGGGAACAGCCGGCGTGAGGGCCTGACGCGCTCCCCGCGGTTCGCCGCGTCCGCTCAGCTCGCGTAATTGTCTTGTTGCGTTTACAGGTTTTTTACCGATAAATTGTCCGGTCGCGGCCGGGTGCGGCGCGGGCTACGTTCTGGTGTGGGCGCCGCGGTTGTCCGGCCGGCGCCCGATCGGATGGGTACGCGTGTTCGGAACGGACGATAAACGCGCGACCCCCACGTCCGACCCGGCGCTGGTCGTTGTCCGGAAATCGCTGCCCGGGGCCGGGCGTCAAAGCAGTTTGATAACCGTGACGGCGATTCGCCCGCCGAAACACACATCGACATCGGCCCCGGCCGTTCGTTGACGGGTGTGATAATCGCCGTCGTAGCGCATCCCGCCATCGTCTTCGTGCCGGTAGCTGAGCGGCAGCGGGTGCGGGTCGAGGGGGCAGAACACCATTTCCGGGTCGGGCTGGTCCGGCCGCAGGTGTGGCAGGTTGACGTTGTAGAACGCACCCGGCACCCGCGGCCGGGCGAGCAGGTCGGCCAAACAGCGGGCCGCCCAACGGGCTGCCCGCGGCCAGTCGAACTCCATTCCCCGCTTGCGGTAGTGCGACAGCGCGACGCCGGTCCACCCGTGCAGGACGGCCTCGCGAACCGCCGCCACGGTGCCGGAGTAGTACACGTCGGCCCCCAGGTTGCCGCCGTGGTTGATGCCGGACAGCACCAACCCGGCGTCGGGGCACAGCCGGTGCAACCCGACCCGGGCGCAGTCGGCCGGGGTGCCGTGGACCGCAAAGCGGCCGTCGCGCGCGTCGACGCGGACCGGCCCCTCGGTGGTAACGGCGTGGCTGACGCCCGATTGTGGTCCGGCCGGGGCGACCACGACCGGTTCGCCCAACCCGCGCGCCGCGGCCAACAGGGCGTGCAGCCCTGCGGCCTCGATACCGTCGTCGTTAGTCAGGAGCAATTTCATGAGCGTCCGTTTCGCGAGGCCGTTGTAACTCAGCGCGTTGCGGTGTTCGACCGCCGGTAGCCGTTCACCGGCGCGCGGAGCATGTGCGCTCGCGTGCCCGTACCACACTCTTCTACCGGTCCGCACCGACCGCCACAATGGTCCCGGGCGCGACACCCTTTTGAACCGCACGCGCTCCACCCGCCGGCCTCGCTGGGTGCGACACCGCGCGACCGTGCGGACGAGCGGGCTGGAAGCCGTTCGGGTCGTGCCCTTCGCCCGCACGCGCAACAACGCCAACGGAAGCGGGGGCGGGGGGGGGGGGGGGGGGCCCCCCCCCCCCACCCCCCCCCCCCCCCCCCCCCCCCGGGGGGG
>NZ_JAXBLV010000223.1:0-36863 GCF_034097035.1 Gemmata algarum | reverse complement strand
CCGATCGCCCCGCCGGCGTGAGCCGGATGGGTTGTTGTGCGTCCGCCAGAAGCGGAACGGTCGGCTCACGCCGGCGGCCGGTCACTTCTTCACTTTGTACTCGCCTTCGAGCACGTCCTTCGCGTCGTCCGCCCCTTTGAGGTCGGTCAGCTTCGCGACGCCGTCTTTTTCGGTCCAGGTGAAGCTGATCTTGTCGCCTTTCTTCGGCTTGTTCGGGAAGTTGCCCTTCTCTTCCACGTCGGTGAACTCGGCCGTCACCGTGCCCTTTTCTCGGGTCAGCTTGGCTTTGACGACGACCCCGTTCTCGCCAACGAACACGTTGAACGTGCCCGCGTCTGTCCCCAACTCGAACTTCAGATCCACGCCGTTGCTCTCGCGGACCCAGGTGGTCGTCGCCTTCGGGTCCTTCTTCTCGTCGGCGCCCGCGACGAGCGCGGCGGTCGCGAGGACGAGGCCGCTCAGGAGCAGTCGGAACATCGGGAACTCCATTTGTGTGTCCGGGACGTGTGACGGCAGGCCGTCGGCGCAAGAGTAGGGGAACGGGACGCGCCCGCCCACCGGTTCACACGAAACACGCATTTCGGGGCGCCGCGGTTGGCCTTCCGCGGGTCCGGCCGGCGGGGTATACGCTCCGGGTGGTTGCGGGACCGAACGCAAGGAGCGAAATCGCGATGCCGACACCCACGCGCCGTTATGTGCTGATGGTCGCTGTGCTGGTGCTGCTCGGGGTAGGGTTCGCGCTCGTGCCGGCACGGGGCGAGTCGATCTACCGGTTCCAGTTCGGCGGCAAGAACGTCGCCTTCGTGCGCGGCGACGCGAACATGAAGGTCGAGGAGAAGGAGCACGACATCTCGGACCGGTTCTTCAAGAGCCAGCCGACCAGCGAGCACGTGAAGGTGACCGCCGACGCCGCGACCGGGGACGCGGCGTTCCTCCACTACCACTACGACACGCCCCCGGCCCTCATCACCCCGGCGCTGTCCGCGGGCGTGTGGGTGCGGTGCACGCGCCCGGGGGTGCAGCTCCGCGCCCGGGTGGTGTTCCCGAAGGAGCCGGACCCCGCCCGCCCCGAATCGCCGCTCACCGCTCTCATCGTGGGGGACACCCACAACGGGGAGAACTGGCAGAAGCTGACGCTCACGGACGTGCCCGCGCTGCTGGGCAAGCGCCTCCCCATCCTCCAGACGCAGATCGGCCGGGCGGTGAACGCGGACGGCGCCTACATCGACCGCATCGTGCTGAACCTGTACACCGGCCCCGGCACCGCCGACGTCTGGATCGACGACCTCGACATCGGCCCCGTCAAGGGGGCCGAGGGGGCGGGCGGGGCGCCCGGCGAGGTCGTGAAGCGCCCCAAGCCGGGCACGGAGAAGAAGGGCGCCCGGGGGCGGCTCTCCCGGCAGGAGGGCGGGCAACTGTTCGTGGACAACAAGCCGTTCTTCTTCCGCGCGGTGCGCCACACCGGCGCCCCGCTCCACGTCCTCCGGCAGGCCGGGTTCGACTCCCTCTGGGTGCCCGCCGACGTGCCCGCCGACGTGCTGGAAGAGGCGAACCGCGAGGGCTGGCTGGTGGTGCCGTCGGTGCCGACGGCGCTGCCCGCCGCGCCGACCGCCAACAGCACCGCGGAGGCCGCCGCGCTCGACGCCTACTACCGCAAGTTCGCCGACAGCGACGTCCTCTTCTACGACCTCGGCAGCGGGCGCCAGCAGGAGCAGACCGGCGCCGTCGAGCGCACCCGGGATTACCTCCGGCTGCGCGACCCGAAGCGGCCGTTCAGCGCCGGCGTGTGGGACGGGTTCAAGGGCTACTCCGCGTTCCTCGACGCGGTCGGCACGTACCGGTGGCCGCTGTTCACCAGCCTCGAAATGGAGGGCTACCGCGGGTGGCTCGCGCAGCGCATGAGCCTCAGCTCCAAGCGGGCCGTCTTCTGGACCTGGATCCAGAACCACGCCCCGGACTGGTACGTCGAGAGCGTCGCGAGCGTGAGCCCCGGCGGCGGGTTCGCCGAGCCGATCGGGCCGCACCCGGATCAGGTGCGCCTGCTGGCCTACCTCAGCGTGGCGTGCGGATGCCGGGGCCTCGGGTTCTGGTCCGACCAGTACCTGGCGGACAGCCACCACGGGCGCGGGCGGCTCCAGGGCATGGCCATTCTGAACTCCGAACTGGAGATGCTGGCCCCGGTGCTGCTCGCCGGGGACCAGCAGCCGCAGTGGCTCGACACCAACCACGAGTACGTGAAGGCCGCACTGATCAAAGGGAACCTGAGCGGGAACTTCGGCGCGGTGCTGCTGCCGATCTGGCTCGGGCCGGGCAGCCAGTACGTCCCGGGGCAGGGCGCCTTGAACGACCTCACGGTGACGGTGCCGCTGGTGGCCGACGGCGCCGACCCGTGGCGCATCTCCCCGGCGGGCGTGACGTGCCTGCGCAACGACGCCCAGAAGGTGCCCGGCGGGACCAAGCTCACGATCCGGGAGTTCGACCTGGTGACGCCGATCGTGTTCACCAACGACGTGAGCCAGAACGGGCTGGTGGTGCGGTGGCAGGACTACAACCGCAAGTACGGCCGCGTGGCCGCCCGGTGGGCGATGGACCTCGCCGCGGAGGAGTACGACAAAACGCTCGCGACGCACCGCAAGCTGGCGGAGATGGGCGTCCAGATACGCGGCGCCGACTCGCTGTTCCAGCAGGCGGCGCAGCTCCACACCGCCGCGCAGCGCAGCTTCGCGGCGGAGCTGTACGCCCAGGCGTTCGCCGACGCGCAGCGGGCGCTCCGCCCCCTGCGCGTGGTGATGTGGGACCACTGGAAGAAGGCCACCGAGACGCTCGACGTGCCGAGCGCGAGCCCGTTCGCGGTGAGCTACCACAGCCTCCCGAAGCACTGGGAGCTGTTCCGCGAGATCCAGTCGTGCCAGGTGGGCGCGTCGGCCCTGCCGGGCGGGGCGTTCGAGCCGGTCGGCGGGGGGCCGCTGCCCAAGGACGGCGCCCCGGTGAGCGAGCTACCGGGGTGGAGCGCCCGGTTCGGTACGCTCGACCGGGTGAAGGTGGCCGCCGGCCTCGTTCCGGCGGACCAGACCACGGACAAACCGGATGTGAAGACGCCGGAATACCTGGGGCTGAAGATGTGGCGCCCGAGCCGGGAGATCACGCGCCCGGGCGACGGGTACGAGCCGCCGGCGCCGCAGCTCGGGCGCGGGGTGCTGAAGCTGGAGGTGCGGCGGCGCGGCGATCTCGCGCCCGACGGCAAGCCGGTGGAGCAGAGCACGATGCCGCTGGAGCGGACGTTCCTGGCGGTCGAAAGCCCGCCGGTCAATCTCCCGCCCGGGAGCCTGGTGCGCGTCAGCGGGTGGGTCAAAATCCCGGGAGAGATCAGCCTGACGGCCGACGGCGCGATGCTCTACGACAGCGCGGGGGGCGAGCCGCTCGCGGTGCGGGTGACGAAGACGAAGGACAAATGGAAGCAGTTCCACCTGTACCGCCGGGTGCCGGCGTCGGGCCAGATCTCGCTCACCCTGGCGCTGACCGGCGTCGGCGTGGCGTACTTCGACGACGTCCGTATTGAGCCCCTGCACCCGACGGCCCAGGGGGCGCAATACGGCGCGCGCCCGGGGCCGCGTGGGGCGGCGCCGGTGGTGCCCGCCGGCGCGGTGCGGCCGACGGCGCCCGTCGTACCAGCCGGCGGCGTTCGGCCCCGGTAAAGCGTACCCGCGGTCCCAAACGCGTGCGCAACCGTAGAACCGCCGCCGGCCTGAAGGAGTCCATAGCCGGGTGACCGGCGCTGCCCCCCGTCGCGCAGCGCATGCCACGAAAGGAACCTGGGGGTTCTCCGGCGGCGTGTGCTGCCAGATGCGGCCTTTGACTGCGGCGTTGAGCGGGCAAAGTCCTTGAGGCGGGCGTTGACGGCGGCTTCGATCATCGCCCGTATTCAGGGTGTTACTCGTCTTTCTTGACGGCATTAACTGGAAGAACTGCGGGCATGAAGGAGCGAAGGAATGCGATCGCATCTTCCTTGCTGGCGTAGACGGCGTTTATCGAGTCGCCGTTGTTATACTTGATTTGGATTTCGTATCGGGCAACCGGCTTGGCGGCGGGCGTGGTTTCGTCGTAGCCCTCGATGGTTTCGATGGCTCCTTCCACCGTCGTGGCTTCTACCGCGATGCCGTGGAGCGGAAGAACTCGAATAACTTCGATTTGTCGGGTGACGGCCTTTTCGAGCTTCTCCATGAACGCCTTCACGTCCTGGGTGTTGGCGTCGAGTAAGCTCTTGGCGAGTTGTGCCTTCACATCGGCCCCAAGCCGTTCCCAAGCCTTGATCTTCTTCTTGCAGTCGTCGTCGGGGGTGTCCTCATCGAAGCCCGCGTCGATGCCGACCGTCTTGAACGCCTTCACGATCGCGTCGTAGCTGAAGTAGAGCACACGGAAGCCGAGTGAGTGAAGCTGGGTAATGGCCCCGCCCGTCCACTCCCCAGCCACGATAACGCCGATGAACGGTGCGTACCGTTGGTGCGTCGTGACAAGCGGCAGAACCGCCCCTTGTATCTCCTGTGCCTTGTTCCGTGAGTGCTTCGTGTACCGACGCCATGCCGTCTCGATGAACGCCACCGGGTCGCCCAGCTTGTCGTCGGTCCCGCCCCGCTCGAACACGAAGTCGAGGTCGTGGGCGTTCCCGTATAAGTCCTGCCAAGAAATCTTCTTGCCGGTGCGGGCAGGTCGTGGCCCCTTCACGTCGAGGTAGAGGGCGTGCCGCTTGGCGGTTTCTCGGAGAAGTGGGGCGATTGCCACTTCCAAGAACTCCGAACCGATGATCTGGCCCCACTTGTGGGTTGGTGACTCTGCCATGACTACCCCTCCACCCAAAGACGGCCTTCGTGGAGCGGTACACGGTGCTTGCGGTTCTTCCACTTGGTATTTCGATCTCTCGTCTTCTCGAACCGGAACGACTTGAACCCGGCGGCAACGGCCAGTTCCCCCAACCATCGATCAACCGGGACGTAGACGCCGTAAGGTGCGGAGTCGCCGACCACGAAGCACACCCGGCAACCTGGGGCACTCACCCGGCGCAGGCTCTGCCACACGGTCCCCATGTCCAGAAAGTAGGCGGCTACCATCGTGTGATACGCCTTCTTCCCGCCCCGTGTCTGCCGTTCGGCTCCCAGCTTGCCGCACACTTCCTTGAGTTCATCGCTGATGGCGTCAACCACGGGGTCAGCGATCAACTCATCGGTCTTCTTGATGAGTGGGGTAACGTGCTGGGTGCAGGCGTGGACCAGGTGACGCCGAACTTGCTCCTGTAGTCCGCCCCAGCCTTCGATTTCACCGAAGAACGTCATCTCAAGGCGGGTGGCGTCGGCGTAGTCGTAGTTGTTCGCGTAGGGGGGGGACGTGACGACAAGTTCGGCCCACTGGTCCGGCACGGTGGACAGCTTCCGGGCGTCGTCGGCGTTGATCCGTCCTTCGGGGCCGTGCGGTGCCCGCTGCCGGGCCGCCATGTCCGCGGCGAACAGTCGCACCTTAGCGGCGTATGCCTCGAACGGGTCAAGCGACTTGGCCTTCGACTTCTTGGGTAGGACGTACTGCCACTGAGCGGTTCCAACGGGTGAGCACTCGCGGAGAATTGCCACCAACGCCAACCACGCCAACCGGCAAACGGCCCGGTCATCGGTGCTTTCGAGCAACGAACGCCTCAACGCCTCAAGGCGGTGAAGGGTGCCTTCCGGGTAGCACTTCGTCAGGAGTTCCGGGTAAGTGCGGGAGTGGGACTTGTACCGTTTCGCCCGCGTGACGATCTCGGCACCGATGGCGGTGAGGTCGGCAGGGTTCGTCCGCCAATCCAACTTGGCCTGTGCCACCCGGAAAACGAACGGGTGCGAGTCGGTCCCGATCCCGTCGAGTTGTGCGGCTTCGGCTTCGAGTACGACCGTCCCGCTTCCCGCGAACGGGTCGAACACTCGCTTCCGGCCTTCGGCCTTCCCGTCCCCGATGACTTCGCGTACCCACTCTGCCGAGAAGCCCGCCGAGTAACGGAACCAACGGTGTACGGGAAGGGAAAGGTTGTCGAGGAAGGTGGAACTCCGATCCGCTTTGGCTTCTTCCGGCTCTAAGCCCTCGAACAACGACGGTTGCTGCTTCTTCAGCCTCCCCATTCCACTTCCCCCCCCCAGGCGCCCCGCTCTTGCCGACTTGTTACTATCGGTCTCCCGAGCCGCCCTCTTGAGTCCGTTTCGTTACGATATTCTTTCGCATCGCCATCTTCGCCGGTAGGTCAGCCGACATGAACTTCGACTACGACGCCATCATTTGCGGGGCTGGTGCAGCGGGTCTGATGGCCGCAATCCATGCTGCCGAGCGGGGGCGTCGGGTGTTGCTGTTGGAGAAGGGGAAGAAGCCCGGCGTCAAGATTCTCATGTCCGGCGGGACGCGGTGCAACATCACCCACGACTGCGACGCCCGAGGCATCGTCGAGGCGTTCGGGCCGAACGGGAAGTTCCTCCACTCCGCGCTCGCGGCCCTCGGCCCGCGCGAAACGGTTGCGTTCTTCAACGGCGAAGGCGTGGCCACGAAGGTGGAAGACACTGGTAAAGTGTTCCCGGTCAGCGACCGCGCGGTCGATGTCCTCGACGCACTCCTGAAGCGGCTCGCGCGGAGCGGGGCCGTGCTCGCGCTGAACGAGCCGGTGAAGGACGTGGAGCCGCGCCCCGACGGCGGGTTCCGGGTGCTCACGCCCGCGCGCACGCTGACCGCCGAGCGGGTGCTGCTCACCACCGGCGGTCGATCGTACCCCGGGTGCGGCACCACCGGCGACGGGTACGCCCTGGCGGCCAAGTTCGGGCACACGATCGTGGGCCAGAGCCCGGCCCTCGTGCCGCTCACGGTCCAGCCTGAATGGGTGGGCGAGCTGCGCGGCATCACGCTGCCCGACGTGAACCTGAAGGTGCTTCCCCCGCAGGGTAAGGCGCTCACGCAGCGCCGCGGCTCGATGCTGTTCGCGCACTTCGGCCTCACCGGGCCGGCGCCGCTGGACGTGAGCCGGGCGGTGAGCGGTCACGCCGAGCCCCGGTCGCTGGCCCTCGAAGCCGATTTCCTCCCGACCGAGCCGGAGCAGGCGTTCAACGATTTCTTGCAAGCCGAGTCGCTCGCGTCGGGCAAGAAGCAACTCGCGGTGGTGCTCGCGGACAAGCTCCCGCGCCGGCTCGCCGACCAACTCCTGGCGCTGTGCGGCTTGGCCGCAGACCGCAAGGCCGCGGCGCTCGCCAAGGCGGACCGGCTTGCCCTGGTGGGCGCGACCAAGCGACTCCGGCTGCCGCTGCGCGGAACGCTCGGGTTCGAGAAGGCCGAGGTCACCGCCGGCGGGGTGAGCCTGGACGAGGTCGATTCGCGCACGATGCAGAGCAAGCGCGCGGCGGGGCTGTACTTCGCGGGCGAACTGCTCGACCTCGACGGCTGGATCGGCGGGTACAACTTCCAGTCCGCGTGGAGCACCGGACGGCTCGCGGGTCGGCAGCTCTGACGGCACCGCCCGTTTATTGGCGCCTGCCTTGCCTTTTGTCTTTGTGGCACAGACATTCCTGTCTGTGCAGCCTTCTCACGCCACACAGACAGGAATGTCTGTGCCACAAGAAACAGACGCGACATCCCGAATCGAGTATGAGATCATCGTTACCCGGGTCCAGCCGCCGAGGTAGGAGAACCGCCGCGCGAATCGCGTTACCCGTTGCGCGTCATCCGCACGCAGCGGGCGATGCGCGCCGCCGCCTCGTCGATCTCGGCGCTGGTTTGTGCCGGCGAGAAGCTGAGCCGCAGCGCCGACTTCAGCACTTCGTCCGGTACGCCCATCGCCCGCAGGACCGGGCTGGGTAACAGGCTCCCGCTCGAGCACGCGGACCCGGTCGAGCACGCGACCCGGGCCAGATCGAGGGACATGAGGAGCAAGTCCGCCCGGCACCCCGGGAACGACACGTTCAGTGCGGCCGGCGCGACGTCTGCGGCCCCGATCTCCGGGCCGTTCAGCACAACGGGCGCGCACTCGCGCCGCAGGGCGTCCCAGAGCCGCGCCCGGTGCGCGGCGAGCGCCGCCCGGTTCGCCGCGAGGTCGCGGGTCGCGATCTCGAGGGCCGCGGCCATCCCGACGGCGAGCGCGACCGGTTCCGTGCCGGGGCGCCGGCCGCCCTGCTGGTGCCCGCCGAACGTGTGCGGCTTCAGGTCCGTGCCGCGCTTCGTGAGCAGCACCCCGACCCCCTTCGGGCCGCCGAACTTGTGCGCGCTCGCGGTCAGTGTGGTCGCACCGAGTTCGTGAAAATCGACCCCGATCTTCCCCACGGCCTGAACGGCGTCGCAGTGGAGTTTCGTGCCTTTCGGGAGCGTGGCCGCGATCGCGCGGACCGGCTGGACGGCCCCGGTCTCGTGGTTGGCGAGCATCACGCAGGCCAGATCGGCGCCGGCGGCGGGCTCGTGCCAGGCGATCACCCCGCGCTCGTCCGCCGGGAGCCACTCGACCGCCGCGCCGCCCGCTTCCAGTCGGCGCAGCGGCTCGACGACGCACGGGTGCTCGATGGGGGAGGCGACCGCACGCGCCGGCCGCAGCCCGAAGATCGCGAGGTTGTTCGCCTCGGTCGCCCCGCTGGTGAACGTCAGCTCGTCGGGGTGCGCCCCCAGAAGCGCGCTCGCCTGCTCGCGTGCGTCTTCGAGTGCCTGACGGGCCTTCCGCCCGAACGCATGTGCCGACGACGGGTTCCCGAACGTCTCCAGCATCAGCGGCCGCATCCGCTCCCACACTTCGGGCCGCAGCGGCGTGGTCGCGTTGTGGTCGAGGTACACCGGTTCCATTCCGCCATTCTACCGGACCAAGCTCACTTCTCGACCGGCGCACACCGCTTCAAAAAGCCGGTCACCACCTTCCGGTACCGTTCCGGTTCGGCCGCGGCGAGGTGAAGGTGATCGCCGCCTTCGATGACGACCAACTCCGCCCGTTCCCCGATCGTGTCGGCGATGGCTGCGGCCTCCGAAGGCTTCGCTCGGCGGTCCGCGCTTCCGGCCAGAACCAGCACCCGAGCCGACGCCGGAATTCGTGCGGCGGCGGTCAGAGGAGAAATGTCCTCGACGTTCGACAGGACCATCGGGGCGACGACCGAGAATCCCGCATACGCGACGTACTCCAGCCCGGGGGGGAGGTGCGTCCGGGTTCGGTTCCGGGTCGCGGTCCGGAGGTCCTGATACGGGCATTCCAGAATGTAGCCAGCTACCCGATTTCCGAGTTCCGCTGCCGCGAACACCGCCGCCGCCGATCCCAACGACTGCCCCCAAACCACCACCGGGCGCCCGGGGTGTCGCTCCGAAAGCCACTCGACCGCCGCGACCACGTCGCGCCGTCCGCTGTACCCGAAGTCGTTCACCTCGCCGGTCGAGTCGCCGTGCGCGCGGAACGAAATCATCAGGACCGGGCTCCCGGTGGCCGCGATGAGTTCCGCCTCCTTGAGGCACGCGGACCGGCGCCCGCCGTTCCCGTGAAGGAACAGGACGAGCGGCCGGTCGGGGTGACCATCAATGAACCACGCGCCGAGTTCCTGGCCGTCGGCAGTGGCCAGTCGAAACGGCTGGATGCGGCCCCACGCGAGTGCGGGCGCCGGCTCTGGCTGCTGGGGGCCGGCCCGGTGCGTGAGCCGGTACGCGGCGGCGTAGGAACCCAGCAGCCACACGGTGACGGCAAGAGCACCAAGGGCGAGCAGCCACACCGTCCACCCCCTCCGGGTGCGCTTCCGATCCGGAACCGGCATGTCAACCTCCGAGCGGCGCGACGGCAACGTCGCGTTGAGCCGTCAACTATACGTTCCCAATTCCCCCGTGCCGTGTTGGGAACCGGTTCGACCGAGCCGGGCAGCGGTGCCATCAGGTGAGTAAGGGGGCCGCGCCGGTCGTGCGACGTAATGCTCGTCCGGGCAACCCGACCAAGGCGAGACTGTAACGGAGGTTACACGTGTGCCTCAATCGCATTCGACAGCCGGGCGACGGGACATCCGCTGGTATGCGAACTACCGAATCGCTACCGGATCGCTACCCGTTCACGGGTCCATTGCGATCACCGAAACGCCCCCTTGCAGCCCGGATAACCGCTCAATCCGCCCGTAACTGGTTTCTCGGAGTGAACGGGTGCTCGTGGCGCAATGTGCTATTGGGAAGCAACTTGCGGAAAATCGAATCGCGCACACTGCTCTGCCTCCGTGTTCGCTCACGGGTGCGGACAGCTCGGTTCGGAGCTGTGCGAGCTTCCAAAAATACCCCGACGGTGGAAAGCGGTTGTGGTCTTGCGTGTGAACCGCTCTGCGAACGGGCCACACCCAAGACCACAACTGAAGTAAGCCATGTGCGCATGTCGAAACGCGAGCGTTCAACGCGCGGCCACCACGACTGGAAGGCGGTTACGGTCCCGTTGTGGAGATCGCCGATGCGAATTCCGGCGCTGACAGCGTTGGCAGTTTCGCACGCCGCACCGGTTGTGCAGGGCATGGTTGTGGATTTGCGTCCACTACTGTAATTGCGAACATTCAACCCGGCCGTGCGGGCCGCAACGATGGGGGTGTAACGTTGTTCCGTTGCGTTCGTTGTTCCGTGTGAGGTAGGTCACTATGTTCGAAGTTCGCAAGGCGAAGCGCCAGCGGCGTCCGTTGAAGATCAGCCTTGAGGGCCTGTCCGGGTCCGGGAAAACCTTTTCCGCGCTGCGCCTCGCGTTCGCGATGCGCCGCGCCAACATCGGCAAGCGGATCGTCATCGCCGACTCGGAGAACGAGTCCGCGGGCCTGTACGACGGCGTGACGATGGACGGCGAGAAGTGGGAGTACGAGGTGTGCCCGATCCCGCACGACAAGCAGAACCCGGGCGGGTACGCCGAGTGCTACGAGCACCTGGTCGGCGCCGGCTACGACATCGTCATCTTCGACTCGCTGTCGCACGCGTGGCACGGGGCGATGGAGCAGGTGGACCGGTACGCCCGGGCCAACAAGGGCGACAAGTTCGGCGGCTGGGCACAGGTCACCCCCGAGCAGCGGCGGATGCTCACCACCCTCACCGACCCGCGCGCGCATTCCATCGTCACCATGCGGGTGAAGAGCGAGTACGAGCGCGTCGATGACGCCGGCAAGACCAAGATCAAGAAGGTCGGCATGAAGACCGACCAGCGCGAGAACACCGAGTACGAGTTCGACGCCGTGATCCGCCTGGAAGTGGAGAACCACGCGGCCCGGGTGGAAAAGGTGCGCGGGTGTACCGCGATGGACGGGAAGACGTGCGACCACCCCGGGCCGACCTTCTGGAAGCCGCTGTTCGACTGGTGGTTGAGCGCGGAACCGGTGGAGGTGGTGTCGCCCGAGGACCAGCACCGCCGGCAGTTGAACGCGGCCAAGACGCTGGCCGATCTGGCCACCGTGTGGGGCGGGATTCCCAAAACGCTCCAGGCGCGCCTGGCCGACGACAAAGACCGTCGCAAGATGGCGCTAACGAGTGCGGTGAAGACGAAGGTCGCCGCGCCGGTCGGGGCCGGCGGGAAAGTGCTCCCGGGCCTTCCCGACGACGACGACGAGCTGTTCCCGGCCGGCGCCCGGTCGGGGGTGCAGGATTGAGGTTCGGACCGTGTGTGCGGGGGTGCGGGCGCGAACGGCCGTTCCCAACGGGACGGGGCGGGAGTTCCCGCTTCTCTGTTTTGACGGGCTGGAGGGGCTTACTGGGTCACGGGAGCGGCACGACCGGGCGATCCGCGTGACAACTCGGCTGCCGCGTGCGTCAGCAGCGAGGCGTAATCGGGGCACCGTCCGATCTCGCGGTTCATCACGTCCGCGAAGTCGCGGATCTGCGGTCGCACCGTGTCCAGGAACTCGGCCAGCGAGCCGACGCTGAACCCGAACCGCCGGGCCGCAACCGACAGGATCAGGTCGAGCGCGTCGGGGTGTTCGACGACCGCCTCCAGGCGGGTGAGCAGGCCGGCGAACCACAGCAGCTCCGCGCGCTGCGCGTACCGGGTGCCCGCGAGCCGCTCCGGGTGGTGGTGGTGCCGGATCGGTTCGTAGATCTCGTCCGGCAGCCCCCAGCGTTTGAGGACCTCCGCACTCACCTCCGCGTGGTCGATGCCGAACGCCTCGCGCTCGCGCTGGCACGCTTCGGCCAGCAGCGGGTCGCCGTCGCGGGCGATGTGCTCCGCCCACGCGGTAGGATACGTTTGCTGGATCAGCAGCACCCCGATGTCGCGGAGCAGCGCGGCGTTGAGATCCTCTTCGGGGTCCGCGTCGCCCCGCCGGGCGGCCAGCTCGCGGGCGATGATGGCGCCGCTGATGGACGCGAGCGAGTGGTCCATCGCCCCCCGGTCGTACCGGGCCTGCGGGCGCAACGCGGGGAGCGACAGCCCGAGGGCCATCGCCCGCACCTTGTTCAGCCCGACGAGCAGGACCGCCCGGTCCACCGAGTTAACCGGGCGGCTGGCGGCCTCGCGGGCGGTGTTCACGGTGCGCAGGAGCGACGCCGCGAACCCCGGCTCGTTCGCGATCATCGCGCCGATCTCGCGGGGCAAGCAGTCGTCGTGGGTCGCGGCTTCGACCACCCGCACCGCGACGGCCGGGGCCTGTGGGAGCTGGGCGGGGCTGAGGATCGCTTCGAGTGCTTGGTCGTGATTGGTTGTTGTGTGAGGAACGGCCCGGCTGGTGGCCGAGCGGGTGATCCAGCTCGTGAGTTTCGATGAGGACATTGGGGAGAGCCTCCACCCGCGCCCGCCTCGCGGCGCGGCGGCCGGGTTAACCCACTATCGAGCCGTCCGCGCGAAGATTTGCTTCGCGCGGAACCAGAACCCGGGCCGAGAGCGTTCGGAAGCGAGCCCCAGGGCCGTCCGTTCTGCGGGCGTGGGTTTCCCGGGTGCGCCTCACTTCACGGTGAGCAGCTTGTCTTCTTTGGGGAAGGTTTCGAGCACCAGCCCCTTGAACTGGACCTCCTGCGGAACCGTGTTGGAGTGCAACTGTAACCCGATCGGGCCGGCCTTAATGCGCTCGGGCTGCGGGTCGCGCCAGTCCACCACCGCGGCGCCGTTGACCGCCACGCGGATGCGGTTCCCCTGTGCCAGGATCTCGATGTCGTTCCAGTCGTGCTGCTTCCCGACCTTCTTCGCAGGAGCGCCGTCAACACCAAGGCCGTTGCGACCGAACAGGTCGTACAGACCGTACCCCGACGGGAACATGACCAAATGCCCCGCGTAGGTGTGCTTCGTGCGGTCTTTTTCCGGGTCTTTGCTCACGTCGGGCTTCACAACGCCCCAAAAGCACACGCCCGAGTGCATTTCCGACGTGACCAGCTTCGAGGCGAACGTGAGACGGAAGTCGGAGTACGTGTCCTTCGTGAGCAGGTACGTGCTGAACTTCAGCGGCGCGGTGTTCTTCGCGACGATGACGCCGTCGTTCACGGACCAGAGATCGGAGTACCCCTCCCAGCCGTCGAGGCTCTTGCCGACGAACAGCTTGACGGTCTTACTCTCGCCCTCGCGCGGCTTCACGACCGGGGCTTCTTTCTTGGCTTCCTTCTTGGGTGTGTCTTTCTTGTCCTGACCCGACACGGTACCGACGAGTATGAACAGGAAGGCAACGGAGAGGCGGGCGCAGCGCACGGGGAAGGCTCCTGGCAGCGTGTGGGCGGGCGACGGCCCCGATGATACCACCCGCGCGGCGCGAGTTCAGTTGTTTTCCGCGCACCGTGAGGAGTGTTGCGGGATCGCTCCAGTGACGGTTATAAGACGGAGGACGGTCGGCGCCGCGTCGGCCCCGTACTCCCTCCCGCGCCCCGGGTCGCCATGCCAGACTGGTTCTACCGCACCGTTTCCCGGCCGCTGCTGTACCGCCTCGGCGCGCGAACCGCCCGGGCCGTCGCGCTGGGGTTCATGGGTCGCCTCGCGCGTCTGCCGCTCGGCCCGCTGGCGATCGACCTGCTCGGGCACATGCGCGCGGACCCGCGGCTCACGGTGCGGCTCCTCGGGCGCGACTTCGCGTCCCCGATCGGGCTGGGGCCGGGGCTCGATCCGGAGGGGGTGGCGCTGCCGGCGTTCGCCCGGTTCGGGGGCGGGTTCATGAGCGTCGGTCCGGTCGGGTTACAGAACCCGCCGACACGCCCGCGCGTGGCGCGCGACGACTCGCGCGAGGCCATCGGTTTTCCGGACACGGCCCCGCCGCTCGGATTGAAGGCGGCCGGCGCGGCGTTGGCCGAACTGTCCCGGCTCGGGGTGCCGGTGGTGGCGCGGGTGTCTGGAGAGACGGCGGACGAGTATCGGCAGTTGCTGACCGAGACGCGCGGCCTTATGGCCGTGGTCGCCGTGCCCGCCCGCGCGGCGGTGGCGATGTCCGATTGGCTCCCCGCCGCGGAAGGGGGGCCGATCCTCCTGACCGTTCGCGCCGACTCGCCGACAGTAGATATGGAGTCGCTTGCGGCCGGGCTGGCTGCCGGCGCGAGCGGCATTCTGGTCGAGAGTGCGGTCGCGCGGGCGGGTGGGGGAACCGAAATCGGCGCACCGGCGCGGGGGCCGGCGCTGGCGCTGGTGCGGGCGCTCCGTGCGGCCCTCGGCCCGACGGTACCGCTCGTCGCGGGGGGCGGGGTTCACGAGCCGGAGCACGCCCTCGCGCTGCTCGACGCCGGGGCCGATCTCGTTGAGGTGGACAGCGGGCTGGTCTTTAACGGCCCGGGGCTGGTGAAGCGGACGAACGACGCGGTGCTGTATCGCAATTTGTCCGCCCAGCGGGAACAGCCGGCCGCGGTGCGGCGTCCGGCCGCGATGACGTGGTTCTGGACGGCCCTTTTGGGCTTCGGGATGGTGTTCGGTGGCGCGCTCGCCGTGGGCATCGCGGCCACGCGGGTGGTGCTGCCGTACGACGAGGCGTTTCTGGGCCTGTCGCGGGACCAGCTCCACACCGTGAACCCGCGGCTGCTCGCGTTCATGGCCCACGACCGGGTGTCGCTCGCCGGCCCCATGCTGACCGTCGGGCTCATGTACCTCGGGCTCTCACTCGGGGGCGTGCGCCGGGGCGCGCACTGGGCGATGGTCGCGGTGTTCACGTCGGCGTCGGCCGGGTTCGCGAGCTTTTTTCTGTTCCTCGGGTTCGGGTACCTCGACCCGTTGCACGCGTTCGTCACGGCGTGCCTGCTCCAACTCCTGCTGCTCGGAATGCACTCGGAGCTGGGGCCGTACACGCCGACCGGCCCGCCCCCGCCGCGCACCGACCGGGCGTGGCGGCGGGCGCAGTGGGGGCAACTGTTGCTGGTGGCCCACGCCGGCGCGGTGCTGGTCGCGGGGCTGGTGATTTCGCTCGTCGGGGTGACGGCGGTGTTCGTCCCCGAAGATCTGGAGTTTCTGGAAACGACCGCGGAGCAACTGCGCGGGGCGCACCCGCGGCTGGTGCCGCTGGTGGCGCACGACCGGGCCACGTTCGGCGGGATGCTGGTGTCGGCCGGGTTGGTGCTGCTGCTGACCGCGCTGTGGGGGCACCGGGCGGGGAACGACTGGCTGTGGTGGACGCTGCTCCCGGCCGGGGTGCTGGGGTACGCGCCGGCGATCGCGGTTCACATCGCGGTCGGGTACACGGACGGCATGCACCTGCTGCCGGCGTTTGCCGGGCTGGGTGTGTTTTTACTGGGGCTGGCGCTGACGCGGGCGCACTTGTGCGAGACCGGAACGGCCCGGTGAGAGCCGCTACCCGCCGGTGAACCCGTGCGCGGTCCGATCCGCTCGCGCACTCCCGCGCGGGGATCGGTCTGCGGACAGACCGGGGCAGAGTTGGTCTGTGGTGCTCGTGTCAACCTGTGCTCACGACCCGATGGCGTCGAACACGGTCGCCAGCAGGTCCTCGGTGCGAAACGGCTTCCGCAGGAAGCCGGCCAGCCCCTTGCCCTCGAACCCGCTGGTGGCCTCCTCCGCGGCGAACCCGCTGGTGAGCACCACCCGAACGCCGGACCGGTGCCGGCGCATCTCGCGGAACGCCTCCGACCCGCCCATTTTGGGCATGGTCAGGTCCAGGAGCACCAGCGCGAACTGGTACGGCGCGGCGGCGAACGCTTCCACCCCGGCCCCCCCGTCGGCCGCGAGCGTCACCTCGAACCCTGCGTGCTCCAGCACCTTGCGGGTGAACACCCGCACGTCCTCTTCGTCGTCCACCACGAGCACCCGGCGCCCGCGCCCGTTGTGCTCGGGCGCTTCCCCCGCGGGGGCGTGCTCCGGGTCGGGGCGGTCCAGCGCCGGCAGCAGCACCTTGAAGGTGGTCCCCTTGCCCAACTGCGTGTACACCTTGATCGCGCCCTTGTGGGCCCGGACGATGCCCTGCACCGCCGCCAGGCCCAGGCCGCGGCCGGTGAACTTGGTGGTGAAGAACGGGTCGAAGATCTTGGCCCGCACCTCCTCGCTCATCCCGCACCCGGTGTCCGACACTTCCAGGTACACGTACCGCCCGGGGACCAGCTCCGGACCCGCCTGGAGCTCCGCGAGGTACCGCGCGTCGGCGTCGATCAGGCCGGTGGTGAGCGTGATCACCCCGCTCTTCGGGCCGATCGCGTCCGACGCGTTGGTGATCAGGTTCATCACGATCTGGCGGAGCTGGGTCGGGTCCGCCTGCACCTGGGGCAGCCCGATGGTCAGGTTGTACTTGAGCACCGCCTTCTTCGACAGCACCGCCGCGAGCAGTTGCGTCATCTCCTGGGTCAGCGCGTTCAGGTCCACCGCGCGAACGACGAACTGCCCGCGGCCCGCGTACGCGAGCATCTGCTGGCACAGCTCGGCCGCGCGCTGGGCCGCGGACTCGATCCGCTTCATGTCCTCGGCCACCGGGTCGTTCGGGGGGAGCCGCATCCGGCTCAGCGATGCGTACCCGAGCACCGCGGTGAGCAGGTTGTTGAAGTCGTGGGCGATGCCGCCAGCTAGCACCCCGAGGCTCTCCAGCTTCTGCGACTGGAGCAGTTGGCGCTCGTACCGGGCCTGCTGCTCCTTCGCGCGGAGGTCCGCCTCGAGCTCGCGCCGCGCGTCCTCGGCGGCCCGCCGGTCCGTCACGTCCCGGCCCACGGCCTGGATCTCGACCAGCTCGCCCGCCGGCGAGTAGAACCCGCGGTTCACGAACTCCATCCACCGCGCCCGCCCGCCCGCGTCGACGATCCGGTTCTCGATCCGCACCACCGGGTTGTCCGGCGCCATCTTGGTCAGCTCGGTTTCGACGTGGTCGAGGTCGGCCGGGTGAACGACGGGGTGCCAGGGGCGGCCGATCAGCTCGTCGGCGCGCTTCCCGAAGGTGCGACAGTATACGTCGTTGACGAACGTGAAGGTGCCGTCCGGGCGGAACCGGCACACCGTTTCCGTTTGGTCTTCGACCACTTGCCGGTACCGCTGCTCGCTCTCGCGCAGGGCCTGCTCGGCGGCCAGCCGGTCGGTCAGGTCGCGGGTCACCTTGACGAACCCGGTGAGCCGCCCGGTCGGGTCGCGCAGGGCGGTGATGGCCACGTGCGCCCAGAACCGCGACCCGTCCTTGCGCACCCGCCACCCTTCTTCCGCGAACCGCCCGCTCGCCGCGGCGGCCTCCAGCCAAGCCTCGGCACGGGCGGTGTTCTCGGGCAGGTAGAACACCGAAAAGTGCCGCCCGACGATCTCGTCGGCCGTGTACCCTTTGATGCGCTGGGCGCCGGCGTTCCAGGTGGCCACCCGTCCGTCCGGGGCGAGCATGAAGATGGCGTAGTCGGTGACGCTCTCGACCAGCAGCCGGTGCCGCTCCTCGCTGTCCCGCAGGGCCTGCTCGGCGGCGCGGCGGGCGGTGATGTCGCGGATGATCGCGGTGAACCGGCGGTCGGCCCCGGCGCCCCAGTAGGCGAGGGTGATCTCCGTCGGGAACTCGATCCCGCCCTTGCGCAGCGCCGGCAGCTCGACCACGCGGCCCCGCATGCGGGACGAGTTCGCGGGGTCGAACGCGGTCATGGCGGCGTGGTGCTCGGCCGCGTACCGCGGGGGCACGATCAGCTCCACGTCGCGCCCCAGCACCTCCTTCGCCGGGTGCCCGAACACCCGCTCCGCGCCACGGTTCCATCCGACAATCGTACCCTTCGCGTCGGTGGTGACGATCGCGTCGAACGCGGCCTCGATGGTCTGCCGGTACCGCTCCTCGCTGTCCCGCAGGGCCTGCTCGGCCCGGGCCGGGCCGGTGACATCGGTGGCGGTGGTCAGCACCCCTCCATCGGGCCGGGGCACCAAGTTCACGAGGAGCACGGCGGGACCGTTCGCGCTCGGGAACGTGACGGCGTGCGCGAACGGCTGGCCCGAATCCCGGACCCGGGCGACGTTCGCGTCCAACTCCGCCGCGAGGTCCGACGGCAGGCCGATCTCGCGCAGGGTCCGGCCGAGCAGCTGGTCCGGGGCGCGCCCGACCATGCGGCACGCGGCCGGGTTGACGAAATCGTGTCGGCCGTCGCGATCGAAACCAACCACCGGGTTCGGGAGCCGGTCGAGGACGGAGCGAGGATCTTCGGTTGTCACATCGGGCACGGTGAGAACCTGCGAGCGCGCGGAGAGGACCGGGTCGCGAGAATTCTACCAGCCTACATGGGATGGTGGTAACCAATTTAGAACGAGTGTGTTGGAATTAGCCCGTTTACTGTCAAGGGTTTAGACCGCGGCCAAGCTTAGTGCTGGAGTTGAAATATATGGATCGGCTTGTCTTGTTTTGATCCGCGGGACGCCCTCCCGATTTGTGCGATGGTTGCTGTACCGGTTGTGCGGCCCGAACTTGGTTCCATCACTGGAACAGATCGCTCACGCGAACGACCGCGGGAGGTGCGGCAAGCGGTTGAACCGTGTCGGCGGGCGTGAGGACCAAGCGTGTGCGGTACGCGGTTGCCCCCAGCCCGGCCGGGAGCGGTTGCGGATCGCGGTGGACGTACAACTGGCGGTTCGGGATGTCGAGGACCCAGTATTCGGGCACGTTCGCGGTCGCGTACAACTCGGCTTTAGTGGTCAGGTCTTCGGCCAGTGTCGTGTCGGAGACCTCAACGAGCAGCGCCGCGGTGGTGGGGTGGTCGGTGTAGTCGCGCCGCCGGCCCGGTATCACGGCGACGTCCGGCTCCGGTGCTGAACCGAGCGGCTCGTTGGGGATCGGGAACGGTTGCTGTGTGTCCACAAAGAAGCCGACCGCGAACGCCACGAGCAGCGCGTCCGTTACCAACCCCACGCTGACGTGGTGCGGCCAGTTGGCGGGGCTCATTTCAGTGATCTCTCCGTAGAGCAGTTCGACACGCTTGCCGTTAAAGAACCCGCGCTGGCCCAGTTCAAAGTACTGCTCGCGGGTGAACCGAAACGGCCGGCGCGACGGGGCCGGTGGCGGCATGGCGGTCATGCGAATTCCTCCTCACCGTCAGTGTACCTTCACTCCTTGCCGAGCACGAGGTCAACGACCCAGCACCCGCGCACGTGAACCTGCTGCGGGTCGCGGCAATGCGCGAGCACGTCGTCGTTGTTGCACCCGACATCTTGCATGGCGTCCGCAAGGATCGGCATCGCGCTGAAATCGCGCGACTCGTACATCTGGCGCGCGATCGCCGTTGTGGTGCCGGTGCGCCACTCGGGGGCGAAAGCGATTGACCGGAACGGGTTGGTAAAGATGTCGTGAAAGAGCCGCAAGTGTAGTGCCTCCGCCTGCTCGACCGACCGACTGAAGGCCGTCCGGTTCAACTCCGTTGACTCCAGGTCGTTTGCGATAACCCTCCAACACCTCCGGGGGCCTCCTTCAAGCGGGTCATCCATCGCTACTGCTGATATGCCGTATCCTAATTCGCGCCAGGGGGACATCTCGACGCTGGCGGCCTCCCAGGCCGCCCAACCGGCTTCTTGGGCCGGCTCGACGAGGTTGTTATCGGCGAATTGCTCACCGGCTTCGATCACTGTCCGGAATTCGGAACAGGGAATGTGTTCCCAAATCACTCGGTAACACGCGGCCATGAACAGCCGGAACTTCCGAGGGGAGGGCATAACGGGGCACCAATGCGGCCAGAAGAACCAATCGTAAACATCGAGCCCCGCGCCCAGGGGCCAGGTATCCGCGTTCAAGTCTCCGGTTCGCCGTATCACAGCTACTTCCCTGTGAGCTTCGCGGCAATCAGTTCCGGGTCGTACACGCACCCGCCCCACACCCCGCCGCTCGCGTGCTGGAGCGCGGCCCACAGGCGCGTGTCCGCGGGCAGCGCCTGGTCCGGCTCCAGGTCCGGGCGTGCGGACCGCGCCGCCAACTCCGCGCTGCCCCATAGCGGCCCGTAGTTGCCGATCTCGTTGCCGACCAAATCGATCGTTCCCTCCAACCTGTTGCGATCGATCACGATCTGGATCAGGTCGTCGTCGCGCAGCTTGCCGATCGGGCCGCCCGCGAGCGCCTCCGGGGAGACGTGCCCGATGCACGCGCCCGTCGAGACCCCGCTGAACCGCGCGTCGGTGATGACCGCGACCTGTTTGCCCCACTTCAAGTGTTTGAGCGCGCTCGTGACCTGATACGTCTCCTCCATCCCGCTGCCCAGCGGCCCGCGGCAGCACAGCACCAGCACGTCGCCCGGCACCACCTTGCGGTCGCCCTCCCCCTTGATCGCCTTGATCGCGTCCTTTTCGCGGATGAACACCTTCGCCGGGCCGACCTTGCGGTACACGCCGTCGGCGTCCACGACCGATGGGTCGATGGCGGTGGACTTGATGACGCACCCGTCCGGCGCGAGGTTCCCGAGCGGGAACGTGATCGTGCTCGTCAGGCCGCGCTGCCGGGCCTGCTCGGGCGACATGATGACCGTATCGGGATCGACCCCGTCGCGCGTCCGGAGCAACTCGCGCAGGCGCGTCCGGCGCTCGGACTTCGCCCACCAGTCGAGAACGGTGCCGAGCGGTTCCCCGCTGACGGTCAGCGCGTCCAGTTCGAGGAGCCCGAGGTCGCGGAGGTGGAGCATCACTTCCGGAACGCCCCCGGCGAGGAACACCCGCATCGTCGGGTGGTTCATCGGGCCGTTCGGGAGCGCGTCGACGAGGCGCGGCACTTTGCGGTTGAAGTAGGTCCAGTCGTCGATGGTGGGGCGCCGCACCCCGGCGTGGAACGCGACCGCCGGCGTGTGCAGGAGCAGGTTCGTGCTCCCGCCGAACGCCGCGAACACCGCCAGCGCGTTCCTGAACGCCGCTTCCGTCAGGATGTCGGGCGTGCGGATGCCGCGGTTCGACATCTCGACGAGCGCCCGCGCCGACCGCCGCGCCGTGTCCAGCCAGATCGGCTGCCCCGAGGGCGCGAGCGCCGCGTGCGGCAGGGTCAAGCCGAGCGCTTCGGCGACCACTTGCGACGTGGCCGCGGTGCCGAGGAACTGGCACCCGCCGCCCGGCGAGGCGCAGGCGTGGCACCCGGCCTCCGCGGCCTGCTCCAGCGTGATCTCGCCGTGAACGTACCGCGCGCCGATGGTCTGCACCTTGCCCGTGTCTTCGTGCCCCGCTTCCCCGGCCAGCATCACCCCGCCGGGGACGAGAATGGTGGGGTGATGGTGCTGGGCCGCCAGCGCCATCATCATGGCCGGTAACCCTTTGTCGCAGGTGGCGATGCCCATGACGCCGGCCCGCGTCGGGTGGCTGCGCATCAGGCGCCGCATCACCTGCGCGGAGTCGTTGCGGTACGGGAGGCTGTCGAACATCCCGGTGGTGCCCTGAGTCCGCCCGTCGCACGGGTCCGTCACCGCGCCGGCAAAGGGGAGGCACCGCAGCTTCGCGAATTCTTCCGCTGCGGCCTTCACCAAGAGTCCGACTTCCCAGTGCCCCGAGTGGAACCCGAGCGCGATCGGCGTGCCGTCATCGGCCCGGAGCCCGCCATGCGTGCTGAGGATGGTGAACTCTTTGCCGCCGAGCAGCGTCGGGTTCCAGCCCATGCCGACGTTCTGGGTCCAACCGAACAGGTGGCCGCTCGGGGCGTGGCGCAGCAATTCGTCTGTGAGCGGGAGCGCGCCTTTCGGCCCCGGCGCGGTGGAAACGAGCTGGTAGGCGGATTCGGGCGTGTCGAGGAGATCGGACGGCATGAGTGGTTCCGGGAGCGGTTGAAGGCGCCGGGCCGCCGCAGCGGCCGACGTCTTCAGGATACACCGCGCCCGCCGAACGGGGCGCCCCGTTCGGCGGGCGAAACGGGCGCCACCCACCGCCACCCGCTTCGCCCTGCCGCGGCTCCGAAACGGCAGCCGAAAAAATGGCCCCCGGTGCCCGGCCGGGGTACATTGTCGCCAGTCCAGTTCCCGCAAGGAGTTCCACACGTCATGCGTCGCGCTCTCCCCGCCCTGTTCGCCGCGCTCGGCTTCGCGTCCGCCGCGACCGCGCAGCCGGCCAAGACCGGACCCGCGTTCGAGGAAACCAAGTACGGCATCCTCCCGGCACCCAAGGACGGCAAGAAGGGGCCGACCAGCGTGTCCCAGTACACGCTCATCAACAAAAACAACCTCGTGCTGAAGTGCATCGACTACGGCGCGATCATCACCGAGCTGCACGTCCCGGACAAGGACGGTAAGTTCGCCGACGTGGTGCTCGGGTTCGACAAGCTCGAAGGGTACCTCGCCGGGCACCCGTACTTCGGCAGCAACGCCGGCCGGTGCGCGAACCGCATCGCCAACGCGAAGTTCCAGCTCGAAGGGAAGGAATACAAGCTGTTCGCGAACAACGAGCCCCACACGCTGCACGGCGGCAAGGAAGGGTTCGACAAGAAGGTGTGGCAGGGCAAACCGACCCTCACCGCCACCGGCCCGAGCGTGACCTTCAAGCGCACCAGCCCGGACGGCGAAGAGGGCTACCCCGGGGCGCTGGCCGTCGAGATCACCTACACCCTGACTGACAACAACGAACTCGTCGTCGATTACCGCGCGACTACGAACAAGACGACGATCTGTAATCTGGCGCACCATAGCTACTTCAACCTCGCCGGGCACAACGCGGGCGACATCAAGGGGCACGAGGTGCAGATCGCCGCGAAGAACTACACCCCGGCCGATGGCACGCTCATTCCCACGGGCAAGATCGAGCCCGTCGCGGGCACCGCGTTCGACTTCACGAAGGCCAAGACGATCGGTTCCGACTTGGAAAAGGCCGGCGGGAAGCCGGTGGGCTTCGACCTGAACTACGTGCTCGACAAGGGGACCACGAAGCGGCCGGAACTGGCGGCGCGGGTGGTGGAGCCGAAGAGCGGGCGCGTGCTGGAGGTGCTCAGCACCGAGCCGGGGCTCCAGTTCTACACCGGCAACTTCCTCGACGGCTCGAACAAGGGCAAGGCGGGCGTCGCGTACAAGCAGTACAACGGGTTCTGCATGGAGCCGCAGAAGTTCCCCAACTCGGTTAACACACCGGAATGGAAGGACAAGTCCGACGTGGTGCTGAAGCCGGGTGACACCTACAAGCAGACCACGGTATACCAGTTCAGCGTCACGAAGTGAGACGGAAGATAGTGAAAGGCATTTTTGACAGGATCGACAGGATCGACAGGATTTGAAGAACAGAAATAGCTCGTCTTGTCTTTCAAATCCTGGCGATCCTGTCGAAAAGTTCTTCCTGTCTACTCGGCCTGCTTCTGTGGCTCCACCCGCTTCCAGAACAGTTCGCGGCCGGCGGCGTAGACCTCGCTGGACCGGAAGTCGAACACCTGGGCGGTTTCGCCCGCTTCGAGCCCGATCGAATCGAAGGTGACGTAGAACAGCCCGTTGTGGTAGCCGATACGGGCGTCGGTGATCTTGAGCTTGGGCTGCTGCGGGCGCATCTGGAACCGGAACTCGTCGGCGCCGCTCACGCGGATGATGAGGCTGACGTGTTTCGGCTCCGCGCCCAGGTCCGTGATCGACTCGCGAACGCGCACACGGAACTCGACCGTGACCTCCCGGCCGCGCCCGTGAACGATCCGCACCGCACGGAGCTGACCGCCGACGAACCGGTGACTGCGTAGGAACTTCGTGACCTCGTGCGGCTGTAGGCGGTTCATGAGCGTCTCTTATGGGGCCAGCGGCTCCCGCCGCCGCCGTTCACTCGACACAGCGGCGGCGGTCACACATACGAGTCGAACACGCGGACCCCGGCCCAGTTCGGCTTGTTCTCGTCGATGAACTTCTTGTGCGTCGGGTCGTCCTGGTAGGCGTCGTGGGCCGCCTTGTCGACGAACACGAGGTGCAGCCCCACGTGCCAGTCGCGGTCGTTCACCTCGCGGTCCAGTTCGGCGCACAGCGGCCCGGCGGCGAAGAACACGATCCCGGGTTGCACGTTCAGGTACTTCTTGCACGCGTCAACCAGTTCCTGCACCTTCGCGGGCGTCGCGTCCTTCAGCTTGAAGAACACGTTGTGGGCCAGACGGTCCTTGGACATCGGGAGAGTCTCCGCGGTTCGCGTACAACAACGGTGTTGAGATACGCGCCCCCTCCCTCGTGTCAACGCCCGATGAAGCTGCTCGATTATACGCACCCGGCCCCCGCGACGAACCTCGCCCTCGACGAATCGCTGCTCCTCGCGGCCGAAGAGGGCACCGGCGGGGAGGTGCTGCGCCTCTGGGAGCTCCCCTCCTACGCCGTGGTCGTCGGGTCGGGCGGGTCCGTCCCGATCGACGTGAACCGCGAGGCCTGCGCCGCCGACGGGGTGCCCATGCTGCGCCGGGCCAGCGGCGGCGGAACGGTGCTCCTCGGCCCGGGGTGCCTGTGCTTCTCCGTGGTGCTGGGCTACGCCCACGCGCCCGGGCTGGGCGACATTCCGGCCTCGAACCGGTACGTCCTGGGGCGTGTGTTGAACGCGCTCAAGTCGGTGGCACCGGCCGTTGTGGAAGGTTCCAGCGATCTGACTGTGGGCGGCGTGAAGTTCTCCGGCAACGCCCAGCAGCGGAAGCGCAACTTCTTCTTGCACCACGGCACGCTGCTTTGCGGCTTCGATCTGGGACTGGTGCCGAAGTACCTGAACCCGCCGGAGCGCCAGCCGGAGTACCGGCGCGACCGCCCGCACGCGGAGTTCGTCCGGAACCTGCCCGCAGGTGTCGCCGAGGTCAAGCGGTTGCTCGTGGAAGCGTGGGCGCCGGACGGAGAATACGCTCCGGTGCCGCTGGCCCGTGCGGAACAACTCGTCGCGGAGAAGTACGCCAGCGACGAGTGGACGCTGCGGCGGTGAGGGGGCGCCGGCGGGACGCACCCGTTCGGGCTCCCGCGCCCTCCCGTTCGTTGGCGCCATCGGCCGGATATTCCGCACATCAGGCATTGCTCCCCCGTCTTTTCGCCATGCCGCACTTTCTGAAGTCCGAATCACGCCCTGTGCGGCGGCCGGTACCGGGGCTTTCGCCCGCGCGGGCCAATCGCGCGCATCGGGCGTGTCGTTCGCAAGTGCAATTGCGTCAATTTGTTGCGACGCAGTAGCCGCGCAGCGACGGCATTTCTCTTTACTTGTCCGGCCGCGGAGTGTGGGGCTTGAGCCGGCTTTTCGTGGGTAGCGACTACCCAGCGAATCGCCAGCTCGTGACCAGTCGATGGGTAGCGAATGTCCCGTCGGCGCCCCAGCGGGGCACCTGTGTGCGGTACGGGCGGTCCATTGCGGCGCCGGACCAGCAAGGAACGACGAGACCGTCCGGGCGGTGCTCGGAAACGGCCCGCGGAGGAGGGCGACGATCGGCGGGTCAATCTCGTGCATCAAACGGCCGATGGCACCGCACGCGCCGCGCAACCCCGAGCCGGTGCCGGGGCGCGATGGCCTCACTCCTACCTCAACGATCGCCGGCGGAACGGGCGAGCCGGTCCCGTGCCGCCCGGGCGTCTCGGGTGAGCCGGGCTTGCGGGGCGCCGCGGGCGAGTGACTCCAACACCGTAACGGCCTCCGGTGTGCCGATCCGCTCCAGCACCTCGACCGCCCGCACGCCCCGTAATCGGTCACCGGACGGGACGGCGAGCTTCGTGAGCAACTCGTCGCACCGCCGGGCCGTTTCGGGCGATGCCCCCTTGCGGGCGCTCTTCAACGCCGCTTCGGCCGACTCGCCCAGACGCGCCAGCTCTTGCGACGCCTTCTCCCGGGCGGCAAACTCCTCCGAGTCGAGATCTCGCACGAGTCGCGCGAGGAGCCGCGCGTCCGGTTCTGGGGCCGGCCGCACGCGCTCCCGCACGGCCGTGACCGTGATCGCCGGCGCGGCCGTGAGGCGCGCCAGCGCGGCGTGTGCCTTGCCGGCGTCGGCGGCCGCCAGATCCGCCCACAGTGCGTCCCACTCCGACGGCCCGAGGCGCGCCGCGGGGCGGGTGCGGCGGGTGAGTTCGAGCACGTCCCAGAAGAGCACCATCGAGTCGTCGCCCGCGGAGATCAGCCTGCGCCCGTCCGGGGTGAAGGCCAGCGCGTTCACCAAACCCCGGTGCCCCTTCAACCGTTTCAGTTCTGTGGCCGTTTCGACATCCCACACCCGGATGGTGTGGTCCCAACCGGCCGAGGCCAGCGTCCGCCCGTCGGCCGAGAAGGCGACGGCAGACGTCGGGCCGTCGTGCCCCTTGAGCAAACAGCGCTCGCGCCCCGTGGCCATCTCCCACACGGGGATGCCTTCCTCCGAACGGTTCATCGCCAGCAACCGCCCGTCCGGAGAGAAAGAGACACGCGGCAGCACCGATCGAGCGCCCGGGCGGGGCTGCTCGCCCCCGCCGAGTGACTGGTTCAGCACCGACTGCACGCGGGTTTGCTCCTGACGACCGGTCGCGTCCAGCACCCGAACCGCATCGGCCCGATTCACCCCGTACCCCCGGCCCGATGTCACAAGCGATGCCCCGTCTGGCGAAAAGGCGATGCTGTCGGGAGTGGCGAGTTCGTGCGACTCGTAAACGTGCCGGTGCAGTTGCGCGCCCGTTGCCGTGTCCCAGAGACGAACGGCGGCATCATATTCCGACCCGGCACGTTCCAGCCCGACCGTCGCCATCACCTTGCCGTCGGGCGAGAACGCGATGCGATCGAGGACGGCGAACTTGAGTTTTTCCTTTTCCTTGTCGACCTGCACCCGTCTTACGAGTCGCTGGTTGCCCACGTCCCACACGTTGAGGGTGCTGTCATCGCCGCCGCCGGCCAGTGTTTTGCCGTCCGGGGCGAAGGCGAACGACAAGTGGAACTCCGGCAACGTCCCGATTTCCCGTTCCGTTGCCAAATCCCACAGGGTGATGTCACGGGCGGAGAACGCGAGCGTCTTGCCGTTGGGGGAGACGGCCACGTGCCAGACCGGCCCGGGCAGGCCCGCCGGGGACTTCTCCGAACCGGTGGCCGGGTCACACAGCCGGATGACGCCGTGGCTGCCCCCGCAAATCAAGGTTTTGCCGTCGGCGGTGAAGGCGAGGCTCTCGGCCATCCCCACGGTCCCGTTCATCTGCATCTGCCGGAGTTCCTTCCCCGTCGCCGGGTCCCACAGCCGGACGGCCGCCACCTGCGCTGCGGCGTCGAGGTCGCTCGTGGCGAGGGACTTTCCGTCGGGCGACCAGGTCAGCGACCGCACGTGCTTGTTCGGGCTGTGCAGTTCCCGAACCGGTTTCCCGGTGATCACGTCCCAAAGCGAGGCGGCGCCGTCATGAGCGCCGACGGCCAGGGTTGCGCCGTCCGGTGAGAAGGCAAAGTCGCGGGCGTCCGTTTTGCAGCGAATCTGCCGGCGTTCTTGACCCGTCGCCACATCGAACAACCGGATCAACGTGTCGAGTGTGTCTCCGGTGGCCAGCGTTTTGCCGTCGGGGCTGAAAACCAGATTGGAAACCCGGTTCTGCTCGGCCTGGAGCCGGCTCTGCACTTTGCCGCCGGCCAGATCCCAGAGAAGGACCGTGTTGCACCCGTGTCCGGAGGCCAGCACTTTTCCGTCGGGCGAAAACGCCAGTTCGTCGGTGCCACCGATCGAACTCGACAAATTTCGCACCTCCTTGCCAGAAGTCAGGTCGTAAAAGCGGATCACCTTGTCCTGCCCTAGCGCCAGGGTTTTGCCGTCGGGCGAGAGGGCAACGGCTCGGTTCTCCTCGTAGTGGCCGGGGAACTGGTGGAGCAACCGACCCGTCGCGAGTTCCCAAACGAGTACGGAAGCGTCGCCGTAATAAGTTTTCGACACGAGCATTTTGCCGTCGGGGGTGGGTAGCACGCGGTTGATGCTTCCCCCGCCGTGCCGGAACCGCTGGGTGCCGATGCGGGCCACGGCCCCTTCCGGGAGCGGGTCGCCGTGACGGTCGGTGCGCACCGGCTCCTCGGGCGCGAGCGCCGCGACGGGCGACCGCACCGGCGAATCGCCCGCGGGCGGTTGGTCGGCGGTCGTCACCGCTCCGACCACCAGACCGGCGGCGAGGAGCGTTAGGACCAGCGCGCCCGTCACCAGACCGGGCCGGTTGACGCCGCCGCGGCCGATCAGCGTCAGGACGCGGTGCGACACCCCCGCGCCCGCGCCTCGTGCCAGCATCCCCGCGGCCCGAACCGTGGACCGCGCCAGGGCCGCCGGCACACCGCCGCGCCCCGTCCCCTGTGTGACCGCCACCGCAGTGAGGAGTGCGGAGAGCGTGATGCCGCGGCGAGACAGGCGCCGGCGGAGGAGGTTGCGAGCTTCCGCCAGCCGGCTCGAAACGGTCCCCTCCTTTTCCCCCAGTTGGCGCGCGACCTCGGCCCGGCTCTCGCCCTCCAGGCAGCACGGTACGAATACGGCGCGGTACTTTTCCGGGAGGCGCTGAACCTCTTCGTCGAGAGCCGACTGCACCTCGCGCCAGGCGAACTCTTCACCGGGCGCGGTTACGGGCGCGAGGCGGGCGCGCTCCTCGTGCGCGCGGCGCCGAGCCGCGGCCCGCCGGGCGCTGGCGGCCGTGCGGCAGGCGACGCCGTGGAGCCAGCTTGCCAGGGCCTCGCCCTTCCGGACCGCGGCCGCGCGGCGGGCCAGCGTCAGGAACGTCGCCTGAAAGGCGTCTTCCGCGTCCTGTTCGTGGCGCAGCACCCGGCGGCACACGCGGAGCACCATTGGCGCGTGGCGCTGGACCAGGGTCGTGAAGGCCGCCTCGTCGCAGTGGGCGGCGAAACCGCTCAGGAGTTCGGCGTCGGTGGCGGATGCGCCGCGGGCGGAATCCAGCCCGCGGACATGTCCCAGGAGGGAGCTGAGGGGGCGCTCATCGGTCGGCCTGCCGGGGGTGAGTGGGCAACTCAGTGTAGTTGCCGGCCGGCCCGTTTCCGTCGGTCGATTTCGCGGGACAACCTCGCGCCCGTTTCGGCGGGCGCGAGGTCGCGGCTCGGCGCCGTAGGGCGTTACACGGCGTGCGTGCCGTTCGCGCTCGGTTTCGGCTCGGTCGAGGTGTCGCCGGTGAGGCGGGCGAAGTACTCGGGCAACTCTACACCGCCGATGTCCTTCATCACCTGCATCATCGGCGGCATCATCTTGGCCATGTCTTTGAGGAACCCGGCGGTGTTCGAGGTGCCGGTGCCGTTCCCGCCGCCCTCCCACACCACCACCTTGTCGAACTTCACGTTCGAGATGGCCTTCGCGCTGGCCTCCGCGAGCGCGTCCATGTGCTCCAGCATGAGCAACTGGAACGCGGCCTGCGGGCTGCCGCACGCCTCGATGATCTTCTTGAGCCCCTCGCCCTTCTTCGCCAGGATCTCGAACTGCCCGCGGGCCTCGGCTTCGAGCTTGGCGTAGATCGTCGCGGCCTGGGCCTCGGCCTCGAGCTTCACCCGCTCCGCGGCGGCCTCGGCGTCCACGATCATCTTCGCCTTCTGGGCCTTCGCGGGGGCCTCGAGCGCCGCCCGCTGCTCCGCCTCCACCTTCTCGGCCTGCGCCAGCGCGGCCCGGGCCAGCGCCTTGTTCTGTGCTTCGAGGACCGCGGCCTCGGCCTCGCGCTTTTTGGTCTCGGCGAGCTGGTACGCCTCCGCGTTGCGGACCGCGAGCGTGGCCTGCGCCCCGGCCACGTCCGCCTGCGCGACGGCCTCACCGGTCACGGCCTTCGCGTTGGCCTCGGCCAGCCGCACCCGCTTGTCGCGCTCGGCCTCGGCGATGCGGGCCTCCCGCTCGAACACCGCCTGCTGCTCGCCGACCCGCTGGTCGCGGTCCAGTTCGGCGATGCGGATCGCCTGCTGGCGCTGGGCCTCTTTGATGAGCGCGTCCTGCTCGAGCTGCGCCGTCTGCTCGCCGACCTCGCGGTCCTTTTCGAGCTGCGCCACCTTGATGGCCTGCTCGCGGGTCGCCTCGCGGGTGCCGATCTCGCGCACCTTCGTGGCGTTCGCTACGGAGATGGCCCGCTCGCGCTCCGCCTCCGCGACGCCGATCTGCCCCTTCTTCTCCTGCTCCGCGACGTCGATCTTGGCCTGCTGGATCGCGATCGCCGCGGCCTTGCGGCCGATGGCCTCGATGTACCCGCTCTCGTCGGTGATGTCGGTGATGTTCACGTTGATGAGTACCAGCCCGATCTTCTTCAGCTCCGGCTCCAGCGACTTCTGGACGCTCTCCAGGAACTTGTCGCGGTCGCGGTTGATGTCCTCGATCCGCATCGACGCGATCACCTGCCGGAGCTGCCCGAAGATGATGTCCCGGGCCTGCTCCTTGATCTCCTGCGTGCCGAGGTCGAGGAGGCGGATCGCGGCGTTCTGCATGGTCTCGGGGTCGGTGCCGATCGCGACCGTGAACACGCTGGGGACGTTCACCCGGATGTTCTCGATCGACAGCGCGCCCTTGAGCGGCACCTCGATCTGGATCGGGTCCAGGTTGAGGTACGAGTAGTCCTGGATCAGCGGGACCACGAACGCGGCGCCGCCGTGGACGCACTTGGCGGCGTTCCCGCCGCCGGTCTTGCCGTAGATGACGAGGACGCGGTTGCTCGGGCACCGCTTGTACCG
Source organism: Gemmata algarum (assembly GCF_034097035.1). Lineage (NCBI taxonomy): Bacteria > Pseudomonadati > Planctomycetota > Planctomycetia > Gemmatales > Gemmataceae > Gemmata > Gemmata algarum. Next base: position 6,028 of record NZ_JAXBLV010000223.1, on the reverse strand, counting down.
CCGCGCGATCAGCATCAGCAGCCCGAAGAGGACCAGCCCGGCCGCCAGCGCCGTGATCGCCGGCCACGGCACCTCCGCCGGGACGGGCTTTTGTTGCGCCAGGAGCGTGTGCGTGAGCATGAGAGGGACTCCGGGTGATGGTTACGCCGGCTCGACTTCGACGGTATCGGCGCTGACGACGGCGACGACTTTGACCGGTCGGCCGGTGGGCAACTCGCCGCCCGCGGTCACGGCCTGGTACTCGACAGTCCGGTTCTGGAGCGCGAGGTGAACTTTGCCGGAGCCGGCCCGTTCGCCCGGGACGCGCAGGTAGACCGTCCCGGTGGTGCCCACCGCCCGCTCGACGCGCACCGTGCCGTCGGACCGGAGGCGCTTCATCGCCCGCAGCGCGGTCGCGACGAGGTAGAGCACGCCGGCCCCTGACCCGAGCGCGACGCCGAACGCGGCCAGTTCGTCGGCCCCGTAGTAGCGTGCGGTCATGCCGCCGAGGCCGAAGAACAGGAGCGCCGACGTGAGAGCGCGGACGGACAGCATTCCGAACAGCGCATTGCCGTGCCCGTCGTCGCCGGCGTCGTGGTCGGCGTCCGTGTCAGTGTCGTGATCGACATCGTGTTCGCTGCCGAAGCCGAACAGCCCCGCGACCAGCAGGCACACGACGAGCGTACCGCCGGTGATCGCACACACCAGGAACACGGTTTCCATGTGGCCTCCGCCGGGTCCGGTCAGAAGAGGGACGCTGCTACCGGGGCATTCGTCGGAACACTGTGATGATTTGGGAAGATCCGGCCGGGAGCAACAGAAATGCGCCGATTGCCCAACCGGAACGGCCGGCGCCACCGGCAGACGCCGCAAAGGGGGCATGCGGCGGGCGTTGGCAGGCGGGTCGGTTAGTCGCCCAAAGTGGGACGCGACCGCGGCGACCGGCCTCATTTTTTATCGCGAACGGCCTCGCCGTTGGTGTTCCGGATGCGAACGACTCGCTCAATCAGTGTTGCGCATTTCTTTCGCACCTGAATTAATCTATCCTGATCTGCCGGATGCGAGCTTGATTGCATGGAATCTAATCGCGTTTGCAGCCCGCGTAGTTCAGCAATCACGTTGTCTGTCGCCTGGTCGAATTTGTGCCGTTGCTCGGCTTCTAAGACGCCCAAGCCCGAGAGCGTCTTCTCGGTCGACTGCACGAATTGCTGGCCTTTTTCCAACGCGCTCTCGATCTGGTCGAGTGTCTGCGCGCGGCGCTGCCGCTCGACGAACGGGACGTTCGCCCCGGCCGGTTGGGCCGGCAGGTCACCAGCGGCCCGTTCGTTTCGGAGGACGGGTTGTGCCATCTGCCCCCACATCGCACACGATCCGAACACAACAATAACGAGGGCACCGGTGACGAGGAGTTGGACGCGCAGGGATGTCAGTTCGAGCCACCCGGCGAACGGCGGCCCCTCCGTCCTCCGGTGCGCCTGCCCGGTCCCGTGCCTGGCCGAGAGCCACGGTTTCCCAGACGCTTCATCCTGAATCGGGACCGAAGTTGGTGCGGCGCTCGCTTCGCCGTGGGATGCGGGATCGGCCGCCTCGTCGTCACCCGCGCGGCGCCTCAGGTAGTACAGCAAACCGACCGCCAGCAGCCCGGCGGTGATGGCGGCGGCGCCCGGGAACACGTCGTCGAACGTGACCCGGCCCTTCTTGTCGGCCACCCCATCGTAAATCAGCCAACCGCCGCCGACGAAGCAGAAGAGAAGGAAGAGGCATAACTTGAACAGGTAATACAGCTTCTCGAACGACGGCACGATGCGCCTCCGCTTTGGTGGCCGATCCCCGTACCATTAAATCGAGTCCAGTTGTTTCCAGCTCATCACGTGTGCGCCACCCGTCGCGCGGGCCGCGCGTGCGGCTCCCAGGTCACGCGCCCGACCAGACAGTGACACCGAATCCGATTGACGAGTAACGGCTTCTTGTGGCCGGCCTCACAGAGGCCGGTGCGACACCACCCGTGTACCACCGGCCTCTGTGAGGCCGGCTCCAGAATACGGCCTGGATACGCATCAACCGGAGTCGGTATGAGAGGGCGCGGCCCACGGGCTCCGCCGCCGGCCGACGCCCGGAACGTTGAACCGGGGGCCGAGTTTTCCGGTGCGCGATTCATGGTGGGGCGGAACCGGCGTCCGGGCAAGGAAAAAGTGACCGGGGCGGCTCAGACCGTCTTGCGAGTTGGCGGGGGGCGCGACATAATTCACCTCACCTTCGACCGCCGAGATCGGGGTGAAGGTGAGGGGTCCGAGCCGCTGCAATAGACGGGAACGGTCGAAACCGTGGACGACATATTTCTTCCGAGTGGTCGTCTCCGCCCGGACATCCTGGACGAGGCTACCGCGCGTGTGCTGCGCGAGGCCCTCGGCCACACCCGGGCCACGAACTGGGACAGCGTCCGCACCCCCCACCTCTTTATGGGGCTGCTGGCCGCCCCGGACTCCGGCATTTTCAAGTGGGCCGGCAAGCTCGGCGCGGACCTGCCCGGACTGCTCGACCAGTTCCGCGACCTGTTCCACCAGCCGAACGCCGAGCCGGTGCCGCCGCTCCTGCTCAACCGCGAATTCCTGTCGGACAACGTGATCCGCCTCCTGCGCGACGCCTTCGGCCGGGCCTACGACTGCGGTCGCGGGATCGTCACGCCGATGGACCTGCTCATCACCCTGTTCACCACCCCCAACAGCATCGTCGCGGAGTGCTTCGAGCGGATCGGGGTGACCGCGGCCAAGCTCACCGAACTCGCCGTTCTCGCTGAAAAAGACGCGCCGGCGAAGTAGTGGCGGCCGTGTGTGAGAAGAGGCCGGCGCCCGAACCTATCCTGGTTCGGGCGCCGGCCTCTTCTCACACACGGATTCGTGTCCTGAAATCGGCTCCCGTCTGAATCCTCAGAAACCGCCGTTTTTTCGCCCGTCGCGTACCGCCCCGGTCCCCCGGCGTGAACTAGGCTCCCCACATCCGAGATTGCCTGGACGGGGCCGCGCCCGGCGCGGCCCGGGAGCGCCGCGCCATGAAAGTGGTGAGTTACGAGAGCCGACGGGGGCGCCGCGGGACCATCCTGCCGCTGCTCGGGGTGTGTTTGATCGGGCTGTTCGCGTTCGTCGCGCTGGCGGTGGACCTGGGCATGCTGGCGGTGTCCCGCACCCAGAGCCAGAACGGGGCCGACGTGGCCGCGCTGGTCGGCACCCGCACGCTCAACAACCGGGACGGGGTGGCGTACAACAACCTGCCGGCGGCCGTCACCGCGGCCCAGGCGTCGGTGACCAGCAACCCGCACCTGAGCGCCAACTTCGTGAGCGGTCAGGTCAGCAAGATGGAGGTGGGGCAGTACCTGTACGACCCCACCAGCCAGACGTTCCAGGTGCAGAACTGGACGCAGGTCACCGGCGGCGGGGCGATGAGCGCGCCGGGCGGCAACTCGTGGACCGCGATGCGGGTCACCCTGGGCGTGTCGCAGCCCACGTACTTCATGCGGGTGTTCGGCGTCAACTCGATGCCCAGCGGGGCGGTCGCGACCGCCGTGTACCGGCCCCGCGACATCGCGTTCGTGCTCGACATGACCGGCTCGATGGCGTTCAGCAGCACATTCAACAGCGGTAACGCGCAGGGCTCCTCGAACGACAACCAGTCGATGAACCCGGACCCGCTCGCGCCGAAGGCCGGGCACTACACGTCGGTCCAGAGCCGGATCGTCGCGACGACCAACTTGGCCAACAGCTCCAACGAGGCGCTGCCGCGCAACAACTTCACGATCACCACGCCGGGCGGCCCGCCGATCGTCCGCTCGTACTACTACGACCCGAGCAACTGGGGCACCCCGAGCACCGTCGCCTCCCCCGTCACCACGAAGGGCGACGGGAGCGCGAACCTGCTGCCGGCGTTCCACCGCTGGTCCCCGCCGGAGAGCGGCGGCGATTCCGACAACTACGTGGCCCCGACGTACGACTTCACCGGCTACAACCCGTTTCACAAGGGGGACGAGACCTCTCCCAAGGGGCCGACGCCGGCCCCCGACACCTACGGGACGATGACCGACGCCTCGGGCCTCACCTACACCGGCGACCGGTGGCGGCGCCGCGACGGGCGCATTGACAAAACGACGACCGACTGGAGCAGCAGTAGCAACCAGGCCGCGTACCACGCCGCCGACCTGCTCGGGTACGGCAGCGCCGCGCCGACCGCCAACAAGGGGGCCAACACGCCGTTCGCCACCAACTCGGGCGCCTGGCTCGATTTCCGTGACCCGGTGTGGGAAATGTACGGATACGACTTGGACATCGTGAAGTACCGTACCGCCCGGGGCGGATCGAACAACTTCCCGCTCAATCCGGCCACGTACCTCGCCTCGACCGGGCTCGGGGTCCTGAGCAACATCCTGGTGCCGACCGCAGACCGGTTCGTCGGGTACTCGATGGGGCCGGGTTACTGGGGCAAGACGTTCTACATCTGGCCGCCCGACCCCCGCACCCCGGTGGGCAACCCGGGCGACGCGGGCTACGTGGCCGGCGACTGGCGCCGCCGGTACTTCTACAACATCAGCGGCGGCGCGCTCGACGCGCAGAACGACAACAACACCACCAACACCGCCGGCACCTCCGACCCCATTAACAGCGTGGTGCTCAACACCGGCACCTCCGGCCAGACGATCAACTCGGCCGCGGTGGTGAACTACGCGGCGGTGCTGAAGTGGATCAAGAGCGGGCCGCAGGTGCTCCCGCCGAACCTGCGGGCCGGCCGCGTGGTGTACTACACGTCCATCCCGGACGACGTGAACACGGCCACCGGGACTGCCGCCCAGAAGCTCGATAAAGGGTTCTGGAAGCTGTACATCGACTACGTGTTGGGGATCGGCAGCTACACCGGGGCGGGCAACCTGTACGGGGCGGCGGACAGCTGGTCCGCGAGTGCGGCGTCGGTCACTGCCAGCGATATGACGACCTACCGGTTCACCTGGGAGGTGAGCGCCAGCCGTCCGTACATGCGGTACACCGACAGCCCGCGGCGCCCGCGGCTGCACCTGTGGTTCGGGCCGCTGTCGATGATGGACTTCCTGTCGTCGGCGACCAGCGGCAACTGGACCGCGGGCACCGTGTACGAGGCCCAGTGCTGGCAGCTCAAGGCCGGGGTGAACGCGGTGCTTGACGACGTGAAGAACAACCACCCGAACGACTACAGCGGGCTGGTGTACTTCGCCGCCCAACAGCACAACGGGGTGCGCATCCCACTGGGGCAGAACTACAAGCGGATCCAGAACGCGCTGTTCTACCCGCGGAACTTGGTGGACGCGATCACCAACGGGGACGTGACCAGCGAGTACCGGCCGTACACCAGCACCTCGCTCGGCGGGTACGGCCAGGACGTCATCCCGAACGCCTCCGGAACCACCGACCCGGCCACCGGGCTCGGCTACGCGTTCAACCTGTTGTCCCCGTCCACCATCACGGCCGCGAAGGCGGTCGGGACCGGCAACGGCCGCCGCGGGGCGCAGAAGATCGTGATCTTCGAGACGGACGGGGTGCCCAACGAGTACCGGGTGCCGACGTTCAACGCCCGCGGGTACAACTCGTATTACACGCTCGGCAGTGTCATCGGCGGGAACAACGGGGACACCACCAACATCAACTACACGTACAGCGTGATCCAGCAGATCGTGAAGCAGATGGCCTCGACCGCGACCACCTCCGGAACGGGCGCCGACAGCGGGCTCTCGCTGCCGAACGCCCCGGCCCGGGTGTACCCGATCGCGTTCGGGGACCTGTTCGACGCGGTGCTAGCCCCGAACGCCACGTTCCGCCCCACCGCCAACCAGTTCCTCGCGAACTGCGCGGCCTACGGCGGCACCGGCACCACCGGCGCGACCCAGTTGCCGGACACCCAGATCATCACCGGCAGCTACGACCAGCGCATCAGCCGGCTCCGCGACTGCCTCGAACGCATCTTCCAGAGCGGCGTGTCCGTCGTGCTCATCGAGTAGCCGGCGGATCGAGAAGAGTCTTCACCGCAGAGGGCA